>NZ_NFJA01000042.1:0-32841 GCF_002159615.1 Bacteroides sp. An279 | reverse complement strand
TCCTGTTCTTCGTCAGATAGCCCGCTATCTTCCTCATCACAGAAGCAAAAATGCCTCAAAAACTCATCCCAAATCATCGCACGATAAATTCAAAACAGCTTCTGAAAGGTTCAGTATCTGTTTCAAGCTGTCTTCTTTTTACGTTCTCCATATCAAAACCGTACGGTTTCCATATCGAGAACGTACGGTTTTCAATTGGAGAACGTACGGTTTTGATATGGAAACCATAAAAGGATGATGTCTGGATTGATAATATAATCCAATCAGATATTTCAATTATATGGCTTTAGGAATTTGATTATAAATGCCCATAACATTTTTTCTTTGATTAATTCAAAACAGTTTCCAAATAAAACGGTTCATCGTTTCCGGTATCCAAGCAAAAGACTATCTTTGCACTGAAAACGCATATTAACGCATATAAAAAAGCTATGACAAATACCCCACAACTATTAGTCTATAAAGCCTCAGCCGGTTCAGGAAAGACCTTTACCCTTGCCGTGCAATACATCCGGCAATTGATAGAAGATCCTGCATCCTACCGGCGTATCCTGGCAGTAACCTTCACAAACAAGGCTACAGCCGAAATGAAAAGCCGTATTCTGGAACAACTCTATGGGCTGGGCTACAACGTCAAATCATCGGACAGCTACCTCAATGAACTGAAACGAATATGTCAGATGGACGAAGACGCCATCCGCAAGGCAGCACGACGGGCGTTGCACAACATCATACATGACTACAGTCGTTTCCGAATTGAAACCATTGACTCTTTTTTTCAGGCCGTGCTGCGCAATTTAGCCCGCGAGCTGGAACTAGGTGCCAATATGACCATAGAACTGAATAACACAGAAGTACTCTCAGATACCGTAGATGCAATGATAGAAAAACTGGACCGTCATTCACCCGTACTGAGTTGGCTGATGGAATATATAGACGAACGCATCTCGGATGACAAACGCTGGGATATTTCAAGCGAAATCAAGAACTTCGGACGCAACATCCTTGACGAAGGATACATTGAGAAAGGCGACGGGCTGCGCCGTAAACTTGCCGACCCGACTTTCATTCCCAACTATCGGAGACAGGTGCAGGACATCCGCCGTGAAGCATTGGAAGAGATGAAAAGCTTTAACGACCAGTTTACAGGTGTACTGGAAATGAACGGCCTGTTGCCAACCGATCTGAAAAACGGTTCGCGTGGTATCGGAAGCTATTTCAACAAACTCGCCCTAGGAAACCTGTCGGACAATATCCGCAATGCCACTGTAGACAAGTGCCTGACGAGTGAAGATAACTGGGCAACACGCACTTCACCCCATCGCGCTGCCATCTTAGACCTTGCCACACGCGAACTGATTCCCTTGCTGAAAACCGCCGAAGAGTTCCGGCCGAAGAATAACGTACTGGTAAACTCGTGCAATCTTTCGTTACGCTATCTGAACAACCTACGCCTTCTGGCACATATTGATGAGGAACTGCGCTTGCAGAACCAGCAACACAACCGTTTTTTATTATCCGATACCAACGCCCTCCTGCATAGCCTGATGCACGAAGGTGACGCAGCATTCATCTATGAAAAAATAGGTACTTCCATCGACACAGTGATGATAGACGAATTTCAAGATACGTCACGTATGCAATGGGAAAATTTCCATCTGCTGCTGGAAGAAAGTCTTTCAAAAAGGGAAGGTAGCCTCATCGTAGGCGACATCAAACAAAGCATCTACCGCTGGCGCAACGGAGACTGGAAAATTCTGGCAGGACTGGGGAATGACCCGACCTTGCGTATCCACGAACTGACCCTGAAAACGAACTGGCGAAGTGAAGCACGCATCATTTACTTTAACAACGCAATGTTTACTTCCGCTTGTACCGCCCTGAACCACAAATATGAGGATGAAACAGGCACCCCATGCCTGCAATTGCTCAACGCATACAGCGACGTATGCCAGAAAACTTCCAAACAAAACGAACAGGGATTCGTCAGCCTGACTTTCCTACCCGATACCCAAGAACAGCCATACGCTGATGCTACCCTGCATGCCCTTGCCCGCCAGGTAGAACAACTTATCGCACAAGGAATACATACCAATGACATAGCTATTCTGGTACGGAAAAATAAATCCATTCCTTCCATAGCCGATTATTTTGATAAACATACACCCTACCGCATCGTATCGGACGAAGCCTTCCGCCTCGATGCTTCGCTGGCTGTATGCATGATGGTAGACGGGTTACGCTATCTCACCTCGCCCGAAGACCGCATAGCCGGTGCACGTCTGGCAGTAGCATACCAGCACGAAATACTTCACTCCAGCATCAGCCTAAACCAAATCTTAGCGGATGACCTCACTCCTTTCCTACCTGAAGCCTTTGCAGCACAGATGCCTGAATTGCGCCTCATGCCTCTTTATGAGCTATTGGAAAAACTCTTCCTGCTATTCGATATGCAACGCATTGAGCATCAAGACGCCTACCTATGCGCTTTCTACGATGCTGTAACCGAGTACATGCAGCAACATTCGTCTGAGCTAACTGCCTTCATTGCTTTTTGGGACGAACGCCTGCACGAAAAAACCATCCCATCGGGAGAAATAGAAGGTATCCGTATCCTTTCCATCCATAAGTCGAAAGGATTAGAATTCCACACTGTACTGCTCCCTTTCTGCGACTGGAAGATGGAAAACGAAACCAACAATCACCTGATATGGTGTTCAGTGGCAGGAACAGGAAAAGAGACCGACCGTGCCCCGTTCAACGAACTGGACATCGTACCGGTAAATTATTCTTCAGCCATGGCAGACTCTGTTTACCACGACAGCTATTGGGAAGAACGACTCCAGCTATGGGTGGATAACCTGAATCTACTCTACGTGGCGTTTACCCGTGCGTGCAAGAACCTTATTATATGGGGTAAAGCAAACCAGCGGGGCACTGTATCGGAACTACTTGCTGAAGTAGCCCCCCAACTCAACATTTGGGACACAAAAACAGAAGAAACCGAAGAAACATCTCCTCTGACATACACCTTCGGCTCTCTCTGTCCTTCGGAAAATAAAAAACAGGAAAAAGGCTCTGAGAATCCACTTGCAGTACTTCCACAAAGCTTGCCTGTACAGGTGGAATCGATAGAAACTCCAATCGAATTCAAACAATCGAACCGTTCTGCCGACTTTATCCGAGGCGATGAAGATGAAGAAGAACACGAACGCTACATCCGTCAAGGACAACTCCTGCATCAAGTGTTTGCTTCCATCACCACTGAATCCGACTTACCTGGAGTCATCAAAAAACTTACGTTTGAAGGCATACTGGAATCGGAAGAGAAAGCATGCGAAATCGAAAAACTTGCTCGTTGGGCGCTAAACCACCCGCAGGTAAAAGACTGGTATGGAGGAAATTGGAGACTCTATAACGAATGCAGCATCATTTACACTGATGAAACCGGAACATTCCAGACACGGCGACCAGACCGCGTAATGATGAAAAAAGACAAAGTGGTAGTAGTCGACTTCAAGTTCGGTAAGAAAAAAAATGTCTACCGCCAGCAGGTAAAAGAATATATGAACCTGCTCATCGGGATGGGCTACAAAAATGTAGAAGGCTACTTGTGGTATGTATTCGGAAACGAGTTGGAAAAAGTATGACTCCACAGAAATCCAGATATCCAGAAACCGATACTTTTCCCCTAAAAAGGCATTAATATCCAATCCCAAGTGACAAATTCCCCAACTACTAACCCTCAATAAACCAATAAAAAAGATGAAAACATTCCTACAAGAAGTAGCACACGACCTATATGAAAAAACGCACGGTGACCTAAGCAATGTTGCCGTGGTTTTCCCCAATAAACGCGCCAGCTTGTTTTTCAACGAGTATTTGGCACATGAAAGCAAGCGCCCCTTGTGGTCGCCCGCCTACACCAGCATCAGCGAATTGTTCCGCCAGTGCTCTCCATGGCAAACAGGCGATTCCGTCAAATTGGTGTGTGACCTGTATAAAGTATTTCGCCAAGTAACCGGAAGTAATGAATCTCTAGACGATTTCTTTTTCTGGGGAGAGATGCTGATAGCCGATTTTGATGACGCAGACAAGAACTTGGCAGATACCCAGGCGCTCTTCAGCAATCTGAAAGACCTGAACGGCTTAACTGATGACTACGATTTTCTGGAAGAAGGACAGAAAGAAGCCCTTTCGCAGTTTTTCCGAAATTTCTCGATTGACCGCGTAACAGAGTTGAAACAACGCTTCATTTCGATATGGGACACACTAGGAGAAATCTACACCCGATATAAAGCATTGCTGGAAAGCCAGCACATTGCTTACGAAGGAATGATGTACCGCCAAGTCATCGACACCCTGAATCCCGACAAACTTCCATACCGGCTGTATGTTTTTGTAGGTTTCAACGTACTGAACAAAGTAGAACATACACTCTTCCGTAGACTTGCCGATGCAGGCAAAGCCTTATTTTACTGGGACTACGACACCTTTTACCTGAACCGGACACCTCATGAAGCAGGCGAATTCATCCGCCGGAATTTACGGGATTTCCCATCTGAGCTTCCTCCCTCTTTCTTTAATAACTTAAATCAAGCCAAAGACATTACTTTTGTAGAATCGCCCACTGAAAACGGACAAGCGCGCTACCTGCCCCAATGGCTTCGTGAGAATCTTACCGAAGAAGAAAAAGAAACTGCCGTAGTGCTATGCAACGAGGCACTGCTCCAGTCCGTACTCCATTCGCTTCCCGAAAATGTAAAACACATCAACATCACAATGGGCTTTCCTCTCTCACAAACGCCTGCATATAGTTTTGTCTGTGCCTTGCTGGAACTGCATACTGCAGGATACAACACACAAAACGGACGTTATCGCTTCACCGAAGTAATCAGCCTGCTGAAGCACCCTTATACGCGACAACTCTCGTCACAGGCGGCAGAATTGGAGCAAAGCCTAACCCGTGACAACAGATTCTACCCACTTCCCTCCGAATTAGAAAAAGACGGAATACTGGAGATACTCTTCACGCCCGTTACCACCAACTCCAACTTATGCCAGCTGATTACGAAGGCATTAGAGAAAGTCGCGTTATCTTACCAGCAACAAAAGCCTTCGGATACAACCGCTTTCGACCAGCTTTACCGTGAAGCCTTGTTCAAGACCTATACCTTGATGAACCGATTCTACACACTGATAGAAGACAAAGACTTAAACGTAAAACCCGAGACATTGCAACGCCTGCTTACCCGCGTCATGGCTACTTCGAGTATTCCTTTCCATGGCGAACCAGCCATCGGACTGCAAGTAATGGGAGTACTGGAAACACGCAACCTCGACTTCCGTCACCTCATTATGCTCTCGGTAAACGAAGGCCAACTTCCAAAAGGTGGAAACGATGCCTCATTCATCCCCTACAACCTGCGAAAAGCATTCGGAATGACCACCATCGACCACAAGATAGCCGTCTATGCCTATTATTTTTACCGTCTGTTACAGCGCACGGAAAAAGCTACACTGATATTCAACACTGCTACTGACGGCATCAACCGTGGCGAAATGTCGCGCTTCATGCTCCAATTCATCATCGAATGGGGGTATCCCGTCAAGCGTTTGAGACTGGAAGCTGCACAATCGCCACAAGGCTCTACCCCTATCTGTATCTCCAAAGGACCGACCGTCCTCCGACGCTTATGGGAAACCTTCGATGTACGTTACAACCCAAAAGCTGTACTTTCGCCCTCGGCATTGAACTGTTACCTGGACTGCCCGTTAAAATTCTACTACAAGTATGCGGCACACCTCAATGCCCCCGATGAAATCTCTCCTGAAATTGATGCTGCCAAATTCGGCAGTATTTTCCACCATGCTGCCGAACACATCTACAAAGACCTGACAACACACGGAAAAGTCATCAATCAAGAAACAATAGAGAATCTGCTGAAAAATGAAGTTCGCTTACAGGACTATGTCGACAAAGGTTTCAAAGAACTTTTTTTCCATCTGCCTCCTGAAGAAAAACCCACTTACAATGGTATCCAACTTATTAATTCAGCTGTCATACTACGCTATGTGAAGCAACTGCTCCAGAAGGACCTGAAGCATGCACCATTCACGTTCGTCAGTTCAGAATACCCCGTCTACGAAGAACTGAAGCTCACCGTAGCCGACACCGTCCTACATTCACGTATCGGAGGCATCATTGACAGAATAGATTGGAAAGACAACATTCTGCGCATCGTCGATTATAAGACTGGAGGAAACGCCGACACGCCATCCAGCATAGAATCGCTCTTTTCTCCCGACCTCAAACGTTCGAGTCATGTATTCCAAACATTCCTCTACGCTGCTATCGTATGCCGCAAGCTACGGGAGAAACAAGACACACGCCAAGTAGCTCCCTCACTGCTGTACATACACCGGGCTGCCTCAGAAAACTACACGCCAGTCATCCAACTGGGTGAAGCACGAAAAGCTGAACCAGTTTACGACTTTGCCCGTTACGAAATGGAGTTCCGCGAACGACTGAAACTGTTGCTGATGGAAATCTTCTCCCCGGAAATCCCATTCACACAAACCGAGATTCCGGATAAATGCACCTATTGTGATTTCAAGGATTTATGCCGGAAATAACGGATAATCCTATCTTCAAAAGAGGATTATCCGACCTGACACAGAAGATAATCCTCTTCTCATTCACCGCATTGTGGACATTTAACCTTAGCCTTGCAATATTGAGTACTACAACAATTTCACATACCCCAAACGAGTATAACGCACTCCGCGACTCTCGTAATGCGATATCACCTTAGCAGAAGCAAGATGCAACATCTCGTGAGCAATGACCTTTCGTGTATGGCAACTTAATACATTGGGCGAAAGACTACGTCCGCCTGCTTTAAGAAAAAACGTAAAACGATTTCCATCACGGTCGGCTGCCAAAATATATTGGTCCACATAGAAATCAGGCTTGTAAATATCTACTTGTAGACGGACATTCAACACCGTCAGAAAAAGTTCCTTCAAACGCTCGCCTACTTGCCCCACATTATGGCTCACCGATGAAACGCGACGCTTTTGTACTGTCAGTTCAAAATGAACACGTGCAAACTCTTTGGCCAGAACAACCAATGGTTCGTAACGCTTGAGACTAGGTACAAATTTATTTGCCAGCCACAATACGTAAGAAGGATCAATATAATACACTTCAGCCAATCGTTTGCCACGGTACTTTCCGAAAGGAACAAAATCTTCCGATTGTCCATAATAGCATTCAAAAAACCTATTATCAAATACTTCAAGTTTTACATTACAATTTTGAAGCAAAGAAAAAGCACGTTCAGCCGCCATATCAAAAGTGACGGCAAGTGTCCGTATAAATAAAGGAATCTCTACGTTGGGGAAGAAACGCCAGAAAGCATAATATGGACGATAAGCTGTAGCCACACTAATAGCATAACAACCATTAACGGTTGTCCTGCCCCGATTGAATTCACCGATACGGGCTATTACCGTTTCTGCCAACCGGGGAGATACTTGATATAAAGTCAAGTCATAATCCATATTCTCCCTTTTTTGCAAAGATAAGATTTTCAAGTCTATTTTACTACATATTCCCGACAAGAATCAAATAAAAGCATCATCATACCCTTTGGCAAGCATACTCTTTTCCAGTTGGTGATAAGCAGACTGCAAACGCTTGGCTATTGTCGATTTGTTCGAGTTTAATTTGACGGCAATAGCCTCTAAAGTCATTCTTTTCCAGATTTTCATCTCTACCAATATTCTTAATTCCTCCGGAAGCTCCTTGACCGATTTCCTTAGTTCTACATATTTATGTTCTCTATCCTGCGAACTTAATTCATATTCATTTTGCCAATCTTTCACCGTCTCCAAATCCAAATCTGTGATTTTAGGCTTCATTTTCCTACAATAGCTACATAAATAATTGTCAACTACACAATGTAGCCAACCTCCAAATTTCCCATTTTCCTTGTAAGCTGTCTTCAGTTTAATACTGAAATGAATGGATAAATCTTGAAAAACATCTTCAGCTTCTTCAATACTGGATATGATTTGACGAATAGAATGTTTAATCTGGTCGGCATAGCGGTGTAAAAGAATAGCGAATGCCTCATTGTTTCCAGACTGAAATAAAGAAATCAGCTCTTCATCAGAGCTAACGAGTAAATTCATAGTATCTGTTTTTATGGTTTATAAATTAATTCAATTACAAATGAAAACATCTATCATACAGTCAATCATTTAAGAAAGATATAAATCATTTTGCTGTAAAGGAAATATTTTTTCAGTAAAAAAGCTAATGAAAAAGGATTTTTTTTCGAAATATCTTAGATAAATACCGTTTTCTCCTTTAAATGACTGGTTCTAAGAAACAGTTGCAAGACCTACCCCCCAAAACCAAGTCTTTCAGCCAACTATTTTCATAGGTATATCCGTAGTCTGCCAACAACCGACAATAGAAAATAAATACTTCGCCATTAAAAGCTATGTTTCAGATGCAGTTGCATATATGAACTGCATCTGAAACATAGCTTCATTTTTAAGAACGACAGATGGGCAAAGTGCGGGCATCCATAAAGCATTGTTATTGGAAGAACACATCGTCCAGCCTGCTGGCATTTTCTTCTTCCATTTCAGTCAATTTGTCCTTACAAGGGTCAAAATCACCTGGAATGTCAAAGCGTTCCTCTTCAGAATAGCCCAATTCCTTATCAGCATAAACTTTTTGCATAAAGAGTCCCCATACCGGAAGTGCCATCGAAGCACCTTGTCCATCACGCATCGTGTCAAAATGGATATCACGCTCTACACCGCCAACCCAGCATCCAGACACCAATGAAGGAGTAAATCCCATAAACCAACCATCCGAATTACGGTTAGTTGTTCCGGTCTTTCCACCCATATCTGCCTTAATGCCATACAAACGGCGCACACGTCCTCCGGTACCCTCATTAATAACGGCACGCAGCATCACCAACATTTTATAAGCACTCGATTCACTGATTACCTCATCGACCTGTGGAGTAAAGTTAGCAATGACATTTCCCTCATTATCCTCAATGCGCGAAACAAACAGCGGTGCCGTGCGGATGCCCCGGTTGGCAAATGCCGTATAAGCACTAACCATTTCTCCTACCGATATCTCACACGGACCCAGACAAAGAGAGACAGTGGGCTGTATGTCTTTGTTCAGCACACCGAACGAGTGAATCAACCTCGCCAGCGCATAAGGGCTAAGCTTACTCATCAGATAAGCCGATATCCAGTTATTCGAGTTGGCAAGTCCCCACTTCAGAGTAACCACTTCACCATAATGCGAACGGGAAGAGTTACGTGGCGACCAAGCTTTTCCGTTCTCATCGAAAAGTGTCTGTTCCACATTACGTACTTCATCACAAGGCGAAAAACCATTCTCCATCGCTAGCGAATAAAGGAAAGGCTTGATGGTAGACCCTACCTGACGGCGTCCTACCATTGCCATGTCATACTGGAAGTAATTATAATTAGGCCCGCCTACGTATGCCTTCACATAACCGGTCACAGGATCCATCGACATGAACCCGGCACGCAGAAAATACTTATAATAACGAATGGAGTCCATCGGTGTCATGATGGTATCTTTTTCTCCCTCGTATGAAAAAACCGTCATCTCATGCTTGGTGTTGAAGGCCTGACGGATTTCTTCTTCCGAGCATCCTGCTTTCTTCATCTGACGGTAGCGGTCGGTCTGACGCATTGAGCGGTCCATTATCTCGTTCACTTCTTCTTGCGTCAGCTGGTTGGTATAAGGAGCTGTCTTCCGCCCCATCTTCTCCTTAAAGAAGCGAGGCTGGAGATACTTCGCCACATGCTCGTAAACCGCCTCTTCAGCATATTGCTGCATCCGGGAGTTGATAGTGGTGTAAATCTTCAACCCGTCGGTGTAAATGTTATAGTTGGTGCCATCCTTTTTCTTGTTCTTCGCACACCAACCGTAAAGCGGATTGGTTTTCCAGGCAATGGAGTCTTCGTAATACTGCTGCATCTGCCAGCCGCGATACTTACTCTTATCGGGCTGCTTAGCAGTCATTATATGACGCAGGTATTCACGAAAATAAGTAGCCAGCCCATCCTTATGGTCAACAGGCTGGAACCTTAACTTGAGCGGAAGTGCCTGCAACGAGTCACATTCAGCCCGCGTAATATAATTCGCCTTGCGCATCTGGTCGAGCACTGTATTTCGACGTCCCCGCGAACGTTCGTTAAACCTGCGCGGATTATAAAGCGAAGGATTCTTACACATGCCAACCAGTGTTGCAGCCTCTTCGATGGAAAGTTCTTTCGGATCTTTCGAGAAATAAGTTTTTGCCGCCGTTTTGATACCCACAGCATTGTTTAAGAAATCGAACTTATTGAGATACATCGTGAGGATTTCCTCTTTTGTATAATAACGCTCCAACTTGACGGCTATCACCCACTCTATCGGCTTCTGTAACAGACGTTCCATCACATTGTCTGCCGTAGGTGAATAAAATTGCTTGGCAAGCTGCTGGGTAATCGTACTGCCTCCTCCGGCATTCTTCTGCATCAGTATTCCGCGCTTGATTACCGCACGCAAGAAAGCACGAAAATCAATGCCGGAATGTTCGCTGAAGCGCACGTCTTCTGTAGCAATCAATGCATGAACCAAATTGGGCGACAAATCATTATAGCCTACATAAACACGATTTTCCTTGCTATACGACCATGTCCCCAGTAATTGGTCATCATCGGATATAATCTGGGTAGCAAATTTCAGATTGGGATTTTCCAATTCCTCCACCGGAGGCACATAGCCTATCCATCCTTTCGCTATAGCCGTAAATACAACCGCCACGGCCAGAATACTCAAGACCACCAAAATCCACAATGCGCATATGAACTTCTTTCTCATAATTCTTATACCTTAATATATAAACATAGAACCCAGGAAATACAATGGCACAAAAAGAGGAATGTCTTGCTTCGCCGACAAAGAAAAACACTGCACCTTCATACTCTTGTGTCCGATATTACTCTTTACGAAGTGCAAAAGTATAAAAAATGCCGGAATAAAAACCGTTCATTCTATTTTTTTGACTATCTTTGAACTCCGGTATTTATTAAAGAACTATCATTAAACGGAAAATATGGAAAATAGAAGTTTAGTCACTATTGCCAACCACTCGAAGGAACGCATCCTTTATCTGCTGGAAATGGCACAAGAGTTTGAAAAGAAACCAAACCGTCACTTGTTGGACCAGAGAATCGTTGCGACCCTTTTTTTTGAACCTTCCACCCGCACGCGTCTGAGTTTTGAGACAGCTGCCAATCGTTTAGGTGCAAAAGTCATCGGATTCACCGACCCCAAGGTGACAAGTTCTTCGAAAGGAGAAACCCTGAAAGACACCATCATGATGGTAAGCAATTATGCCGATATCATCGTCATGCGTCACTACTTGGAGGGAGCCGCACGCTATGCCAGCGAAATAGCACCCGTTCCTATCGTCAACGCGGGCGACGGGGCCAACCAGCATCCTTCTCAAACCATGCTTGACCTCTATTCCATCTATAAGACACAGGGTACACTGGAAAATCTGAACATCTATCTGGTAGGTGATTTGAAATACGGACGCACAGTACATTCCCTCCTGATGGCAATGCGCCATTTTAACCCGACTTTCCATTTCATCGCCCCCAACGAACTGAAAATGCCGGAAGAATACAAACTGTACTGCAAGGAACATCACATCCATTACGAAGAACACAGCGACTTCAACGAGGAAACCATTGCCAATGCAGACATCCTGTACATGACCCGTGTACAACGCGAACGCTTCACCGACCTGATGGAATACGAACGGGTAAAAGACGTATATATCCTGCACAACAAAATGCTGGAGCACACACGGCCTAACCTTCGCATCCTTCATCCGTTGCCCCGCGTGAACGAAATAGCCTACGATGTGGATAATAACCCGAAAGCCTACTATTTCCAACAAGCACAAAACGGCCTGTACGCACGTGAAGCCATTCTTTGTGATGTATTAGGAATTACGCTGGACGAAGTGAAAGCAGATACCAACCGAATCATGAACCTTTAAAACTTTTGATGTAATGAGCAACAAAAAAGAATTGCAAGTAGCCGCCCTTGAGAACGGAACGGTAATCGACCATATACCTTCAGACAAGCTGTTTACCGTAGTATCCTTGCTCGACCTGCAACACATGGACAGCAACATCACTATCGGAAACAACTTCGAAAGTAAAAAACTGGGAAAGAAAGGCATCATCAAGATTGCCGGACGGTTCTTTACCGATGAGGAAATCAGCCGCCTTTCTGTAGTGGCACCCAACATGAAGCTGAACATCATCCGCAACTACGAGGTAGTGGAAAAGAAAGAAGTGGTGATGCCATCCGAACTGAAAGGAATCGTGAAATGCAACAATCCCAAATGCATCACCAACAACGAGCCGATGCAGACGTGGTTCCATGTCGCCGACAAAGAACAAGGTATCCTGAAATGCCATTATTGCGAGAAAGAACAACAGGTAGACAACATCAAACTAATCTGACACACAAACCATGAAACAAGACTGGAAACCTGGCACGATGATATACCCCCTGCCAGCCGTACTTGTGAGTTGCGGAAGCACGGAAGAAGAATACAACATACTGACCATAGCGTGGGTAGGAACCATCTGTTCCAACCCACCCATGTGCTACATCTCCGTACGACCGGAACGACACTCCTACCCGATTCTGAAAAAGAACATGGAATTTGTCATCAACCTGACCACCAAAGATATGGCATTCGCTACCGATTGGTGCGGTGTACGCTCAGGCAAAGACTATAATAAGTTTGAGGAAATGCACCTCACACCAGGCAAGGCTTCAATGGTGCAGGCACCACTCATCGAGGAATCACCTCTATGTATCGAATGCAGGGTGAAAGACATTATCGCCCTTGGCTCGCACGACATGTTCATAGCAGATGTCGTCAATGTAAAAGCTGATGAAAAATATTTAAACACAGAAACCGGGAAATTTGAACTCGCACAATCCAATCTATTAGTATATATCCACGGCGGATATTATGAAACAGGAGAAAAAATAGGAAAATTCGGTTGGTCTGTAGAAAAGAAGAAATAAGATGAGAACAAATGCCTTTATCCTGCTTTGCCTTATGGGGCTGTCCGGACTTTCCGCACACGCCCAAACAGAATCGCGCAATGAGACAAACGACCCCAAGGTCAATATAGGCATCAAGGCAGGATTTAATTCCACCATGTTCTTCATCGACCATTTTACATTAGGAGAAAATGAGCTGCAAGATATCCAGAACAACTACAAGATAGGATATTTCGGAGCCTTTTTCTGCCGCTTCAATTTTAAAAAACACCATTTCCTACAAACCGAATTTTCGTATAACGTTTCAAAAGGGAGTATTTCGATTCCGAATGATGTAAACAATGCAGGACTAATAGATGACAATGCCTTGGTAAAAACAGACATCCATTCTATCGACATGCCTTTGCTTTATGGTTACAAATTCGTAGATGCCTATCCATACGGCATGGCATTCTTTATCGGACCGAAAGTTGCATACGCATGGGAAAAACATACCAAAAGCGAATATTCCGGGTTTTATCAGCAAGGAATCAAAGAAGAAATACGTCCCTTCTGCTTTAGTGGAGTAGTCGGACTTGCAGTCAATGTATCAAACATTTTTTTCGACTTCCGCTATGAAATCGGATTACACGATTTGGTTCAATCCATCACATACGACAAGACACTGACTGAAAATCCTTATAATACCCAAGACATTTCCCTAAAACGTCGCCGGAATGTATTAAGTTTCTCAGTAGGTGTAATATTTTAACATCAAATTATTTTATCAAAAAAACATACAAATATGAAAAGAGACGATTTAATTTTCGACATTATCGAAAGAGAACACCAACGTCAACTGAAAGGCATAGAACTGATTGCTTCCGAAAATTTCGTAAGCGATGAAGTAATGCAAGCCATGGGGTCATGCCTCACTAATAAATATGCCGAAGGTTATCCTGGCAAACGCTATTATGGAGGTTGTGAAGTTGTAGACCAAAGCGAACAACTCGCCATCGACCGCATCAAGAAAATCTTCGGTGCCGAATGGGCAAACGTCCAGCCTCACTCTGGAGCACAAGCCAATGCAGCCGTATTCCTTGCAGTATTAAACCCTGGAGACAAGTTCATGGGACTGAATCTGGCACACGGAGGACACTTATCCCACGGTTCGGCCGTCAACACTTCAGGCATCATCTACACACCTTGCGAATATAACCTGAATAAAGAAACCGGACGTGTAGACTATGACCAGATGGAAGAAATCGCACTACGCGAACATCCCAAATTGATTATCGGAGGTGGTTCTGCCTATTCACGCGAATGGGATTACAAACGCATGCGCGAAATTGCAGACAAAGTAAATGCCATTCTGATGATTGACATGGCTCACCCAGCCGGACTGATTGCTGCCGGTCTGCTCGACAATCCAGTAAAATACGCACATATCGTAACGTCTACTACTCATAAAACTTTACGAGGACCACGTGGAGGCATCATCCTAATGGGAAAAGACTTTCCCAATCCTTGGGGAAAGAAAACGCCCAAAGGTGAAATCAAAATGATGTCACAATTGCTTGACTCTGCCGTATTCCCCGGTATCCAGGGTGGCCCGCTGGAACATGTGATTGCAGCAAAGGCTGTCGCCTTTAATGAAATCCTCCAACCCGAATGGAAAGACTATGCTTTACAAGTAAAGAAAAATGCCGCTACATTAGCACAAGCATTGATAGACCGCGGATTTACCATCGTATCCGGCGGTACAGACAACCATTCGATGTTAGTAGACCTGCGAACCAAATATCCCGACCTGACCGGAAAAGTAGCTGAGAAAGCGTTGGTTTCGGCAGATATTACCGTAAATAAGAACATGGTTCCGTTTGATACCCGTTCAGCATTCCAAACCTCTGGAATCCGTTTAGGAACTCCAGCCATTACGACACGGGGTGCAAAAGAAGACCTGATGTATGAAATTGCCGAAATGATAGAAACGGTATTATCGAACGTAGACAATGAAGAAGTGATAGCTTCCGTTCGTACCCGTGTAAACAACACGATGAAAAACTATCCCTTATTTGCATATTAAATGTATAATATAAAAAGCTTATGAAAAAAACAAGTTGTATGGCTATCTTACTGAGCGGATGCTTGGTACTTAGCGGTTGCGGAAGTTTAAACAACACCGCCAAAGGAGGAATGATTGGAGGTGGTGGCGGAGCAGCTTTGGGTGCCCTCATCGGAGGTATTGCCGGTCATGGAAAAGGCGCAGCAATCGGTGCTGCTGTAGGAGCTGCCGTAGGAACAGGCGCAGGGGTCTTGATTGGTAAGAAAATGGATAAGGCTGCCGAACAGGCTGCGCAAATCGAAGGAGCAGAAGTAGAACAGGTTACGGATAACAATGGCTTACAAGCCGTCAAAGTAACATTCGATTCGGGCATCTTATTTGCTACCAGCAGCTCTACCCTGAGCACTTCTGCCAAAGCGGCTCTAAGCAAATTTGCCAACAACGTATTAATCCAAAATCCCGATATGGATGTAGCCATCTATGGATATACCGACAATACGGGTTGGAAAAACAGCACCGCAGAACAAAGTGTACAGAAAAATCAAGCCCTCTCACAAGAACGAGCACAAAGTGTATCCAGCTACCTTCTCAGTTGCGGTACTACTGCCTCACAAATCAAAACAGTGGAAGGATTGGGCGAAAGCAATCCGGTTGCAGACAACAGCACCGAAGCAGGCCGTCAAGAAAACCGGCGTGTAGAGGTATATATGTATGCCAGCCAGCAAATGATACAAGCAGCCGAAGCTGGCACATTGCAATAATATGGCAGAACAATACTGAATCAAGGATATTCAGTAAATGACCTCAAAAATTAAATGGCATATGAAGATGATTGCCTATACTCATCTCATATGCCATTTTTATTGGATTCTCACTTATGTTGTATAAATCCTGTTTTATACTTCTTGCGGCATTAATTTGTGCATTTTGTCGCTTGTCACATTTGTCAAGCTGGATTTGTGCCTGTACACTTTATGTCTACCGGTTGCTTTTCCAAGCCAAACCCTAACATCAGCTTAGTCCGACCATCCAATCTCCATGACTACCTTGTTTGTAAGATTATTAATCTTCATGCCGGAAGATTATTAATCTTCACGCTGTAAGATTAATAATCTTACAAGCAAGGCAGCTATATTGCGGAGAGAACAAAGCTTGATTGTCATGCCGGACGTGTAAGCCGGCGTAATTGAAGAAGCGGATTGACAATCCGGTGTGACACAGGCAACAGAAGTAATACCGACTGTGTGTATTCCATTAAAATGCACAATTCCACACTGTTCAAAATATAAGCTTTGTAATTCTGCATTTCTAGGAATAGCCAGAGTTAAATGCATAGCAACCGGCATACTCCCAAACATCGAACAGAAAAAAGACCGCTTCTCCCGAAGCAGTCTTTTTAATATCCAATTGAATTTGTTAGGGTTAGTATAAGCATTTGTAAATGCTAAGTGTGGTGCAAAGATACAACTTTATTTGATTACTTGATAAAAACTTTCCCAATTATTATTGAATTCCATCATAGAATGGAAAAGAAAGTTAGCTCCTTCTTGTGTCAATACTTCGTCAGGTAAGGGGCCGGTATTTACCGCTACTGTAAAAATGCCTGCCGCTACTCCTGCTTTTACTCCCAATGGGGCATTTTCTACCACGATGGCTTCGTTTGCTTTTACCCCTGCTTTCTGGAGTCCCATAAGATAAGGCTCCGGATTGGGCTTTCCGTATTTGACATCAAAAGCCGTTACCATTAATTCAGGTCTGAAAATATCCGGAAAGTTCTTATTGAGCCGTTCCAATAATGATTTTTGACCTGAACCGGTGACAATGACCGGTGTTAATCCTTCTCCTTTTATTTTTTGTAATAATTCGTATGCGCCCGGCATACGTTCTGCTTGGGGTAACGAATTGAAAATTTCGGATTTGGTTTCGTAGATGTTTTCAATTTCTTCATCCGTCGCTTCTTTCTTCCGCTGGCGGGCGCTTATGATGTTGATAGTATCTGCTCCCGTACGCCCTTCGTGCAAATAAGCCTCTTCAGGAGACATTTGCAGGTTGTAACGTTTCATCGCTTCGTGCCACGCTGCCGCATGGTTTTTCATGGAGTCGAACAATACGCCGTCCATGTCGAATAATACAGCTTTCAAGTCGAGTGACCCGAAGCGATGTGCTTGCAGATAAGTCCGAATTGCTTCTTCAAACATAGGCTACTTGTTCAAACGGGCTTGGATAGCTTTCGATTCTGCTTCGTATCCCGGTTTGTTCAGCAAGGCGAACATGTTTTTCTTGTAAGCTTCTACACCTGGCTGGTTGAACGGATTGACTTCCAGCAAATAGCCGCTGATACCGCATGCTTTTTCAAAGAAATAAATCAGCTCGCCCAGATAGAATTCATTCAGCATCGGAACACTGACGCGCATATTGGGCACTCCTCCGTCTACATGGGCCAATTGAGTACCTAATTCTGCCATCTTATTGACTTCATCAATGCGTTTTCCGGCAAGGAAGTTCAGACCGTCCAAGTTTTCTGCATCGGTAGGAACTTTCAATTCATGGTTAGGTGTCTCGACGGACACTACGGTTTCATAAATGGTACGTTCGCCTTCCTGAATCCACTGTCCCATTGAGTGTAAGTCTGTAGAGAAGTCTACCGAGCTTGGATAAATGCCTTTGTGGTCTTTCCCTTCCGATTCGCCGAACAATTGTTTCCACCATTCCATGAAATAGTGCAGTTTAGGCTGGAAGTTGACGAGGATTTCAATTTTCTTTCCATTCTGGTACAGTTCATTGCGAGTTGCCGCATATAAGGCAGAAGGATTTTCCATCAGGTTCTCGCTGGCACATACCTTTTCCATTTCGCGTGCTCCGTTTACCAGCTGTTCGATATCGAATCCTGCCACGGCAATGGGCAACAGACCTACCGGAGTCAATACAGAGAAACGTCCGCCTACATTGTCAGGAATGATAAACGACTTGTATCCTTCTTTGTCGGCAGTAGTGCGGGCTGCACCTTTCTTGGCATCGGTTACAGCTACGATAACTTTGCGTGCCATTTCTTTACCGCGTTGTCTTTCGCATTGCTCTTTCAACAAACGGAATGCGAGGGCGGTTTCTGTTGTTGTTCCTGATTTGGATATGTTGATGATACCAAACTTTTTATCTTGCAAGTAAGAGGTCAACTCGTACAGATAGTCTTCGCCGATGTTATGTCCTGCGAATAAAATAACGGGCTGGCCTGCTTTTTTCTCTTTCAGCCATGCAAAACTGTCAGACATCGCTTCGATAACGGCACGGGCACCCAAGTAGCTTCCTCCAATGCCGGCAACAACTACTACTTCACAATTTTCACGTAATACTTGAGCTGTAGCTTTTAAATCGTCCAAGTGTTCTTGAGTGATAGAAGAAGGCAGATGCAGCCATCCCAGGAAATCGTTTCCAAGGCCGGTGCCTTTTTCCAGAGTTTCCATACAAGCTTTTACTTTGGGTTCGTAAGAAGCTAATTTTTCTTTAGAAATGAATCCTAAAGTCTTTTCGATGTTAAGTTTGATATTTTCCATAATAGTATATGTATTTTATCTGAATGAATCAGTCAGTAATTTTATCTCAATCATGGGAGAAATGCGTTCGTACAGGATGTTGTAGACAGCATCTACTATCGGCATATTCACATGCAGGTGCTTGTTCAGTTCCTTGATGCATTTTGTGCCGTAATAGCCCTCTGCTATCATTTCCATTTCGATTTGTGCACTTTTCACCGAGTATCCTTTGCCTATCATGGTACCGAACACACGGTTACGGCTGAAGTTGGAATAAGAGGTAACGAGCAAATCGCCTAAATAAGCCGAGTCGTTGGTGCATCGGTCTACCGGATGTACCGTGTCTAAGAAACGGTTCATCTCTTGCAGGGCATTCGAGACCAATACAGCCTGGAAATTATCTCCATACTTCAGACCGCTGCAGATACCTGCCGCTATGGCGTATACGTTTTTCAACACCGAAGCATATTCGATTCCTGCCACATCCGTATTTACGGAAGTCTTGATATATTGTCCGCTCAGCTGGCGGGCGAACATTTTGGCTTTTTCGATGTCTTTACATCCCACGGTAAGGTAAGAAAGACGCTCCAGAGCCACTTCTTCCGCGTGGCAAGGACCTGCCAGTACGGCGATGTTTTCTTCGGGCACATCATACATCTTGTGAAAATAATCGGATATGATCATGTTTTCATCGGGTACGATACCCTTGATGGCTGTTACGATGAACTTGTCCTTTAGCTTCGTTTTCAGCTTTTTCAGGTGTGCTTTCAAGTAAGGTGAAGGAGTGACGAATATCAGCGTATCCGATTCTCTCACTACTTTGTTTATATCCGATGAAAAGTTAATGCATTTGATGTTGAAGCGCACACTGGTCAGGTAAGCCGGATTATGCCCCAACCGCTTGAAGTCCTCGATGCGGTCGTCTCGGCGCATATACCAGTTTATCGTACCGGCTTGGGCAAGGACAATCTTTGCGATAGCCGTTGCCCAGCTTCCTCCACCCATGATTGCTATTTTCCCGGGTAATTTCATGTTTGTTTTTTACTTACATGATTTTACTTATCCATGCTGCGATTTCGTCAACACTTGGATTAGCCAGTCCCAATTTATATTTCTTGTTTACTCCGCAGATGTCCATTTGCAGCTTTTGCGGATTAACTTCTTTCATGTCTGATACCAAATTATATCCTGCTTTTTGGATAAGCGGGACCCATTCTTCAGGAATGCCTAAAGCAGTAAATTTCTCAGTTTTATCTTTAGGGGCCACCTTTTCGGGACGCATCTGCGGGAAGAACAATACTTCCTGAATGAAAGTCTTGCCCGTCATAAGCATAACCAGACGGTCGATGCCGATTCCGATACCGCTTGTAGGAGGCATACCGTATTGCAGGGCACGCAAGAAGTCCTGGTCAATAATCATCGCTTCATCATCGCCTTTGTCGGCTAAGCGCATCTGTTCCTTGAAGCGTTCTTCCTGGTCTATCGGGTCATTCAGTTCCGAGTATGCATTGGCAAGCTCTTTCCCGTTTACCATCAGTTCGAAACGTTCGGTCAGTCCGGGTTTCGAGCGGTGCATCTTGGTAAGGGGCGACATCTCTACGGGATAATCGGTGATGAACGTGGGTTGTATAAAGGTGCCTTCGCAGAACTCGCCGAAGATTTCATCAATCAGCTTGCCCTTGCCCATGGTGTCGTCGATTTCCATGTTCAGCTTTTGGCACACTTCGCGGATTTGTGCCTCGTCCATGCCAGTCAGGTCATAGCCGGTCTTTTCTTTGATGGCTTCCAGGATAGGCAAGCGGCGGTAAGGCGCCTTGAAGCTGATGATGTTTCCGTCTATTTCACGTTCGGGCTTTCCGTTTACGGCAATGCAGACGGTTTCCAACAGCTTCTCGGTGAATGCCATCATCCAGTTGTAATCCTTATACTGTACGTACAGTTCCATACAAGTGAACTCCGGATTATGATTGCGGTCCATGCCTTCGTTGCGGAAGTTCTTGCCGATTTCGTATACACCTTCGAATCCGCCCACGATGAGCCGCTTCAGATAAAGTTCGGTCGCGATACGCAGGTACATGTCGGTATCAAGAGCGTTGAAGTGGGTAATGAAGGGCTTGGCGCTTGCACCGCCTGCAATGTTCTGCAAGGTAGGAGTCTCTACCTCCGTATAGCCGGCTTCGTCCAGTACGCGGCGGATGGTACGTATCACCGTAGCGCGTTGCAGGAAGATGTCTTTCACTCCGTCATTTACTATCAGGTCCACGTAGCGTTGGCGATAGCGCAGTTCGGGGTCTTCGAACTTGTCATACGCCACGCCATCCTTGTATTTTACAATGGGAAGCGGGCGGAGCGATTTCGCCAGCACGGTCAGCTTCTGCGCATGGATGGATATTTCTCCCATCTGAGTTCGGAATACAAAACCTTCAATGCCGATGAAGTCGCCTAAGTCGAGCAAGCGTTTAAATACCACATTATATAAATCTTTGTTTTCATCCGGACAGATGTCATCACGGGTGATATATACTTGGATACGTCCTTTCGAGTCTTGTAGTTCGATGAAAGAAGCTTTCCCCATTACACGACGTGACATCATGCGTCCTGCAACTGATACTTTGCGCGGTTCTGCCTCATCATCCTTGAATTCAGCTTTTATATCGGTTGAAAATGCATTAGTTACATACTCGGCAGCAGGGTACGGTTCTATGCCCATCGCTTTCATCTCATTCAGACTGTTACGCCTGATAATCTCCTGTTCACTTAGTTCTAATACGTTCATTTGTCAGTACATTAACTCAATTTCGCTACAAAAATAAAAAATATTTTGCAATCTATCCCTATGTTCACCATTTCTTTTTATGAATTCCACCTTAAGCTGGCAGCTTCTGACTTCTTTTGCCTCTTGGAAAATGCTTTCGTTAGTACCCTATCGGCAAGACTTCGAAGCCCATTTATTAAAATTTTACTCATTTTGTTGGGTAATGCCGATTAATTCGTTACCTTTGGGGATGTTTCTAACGATATGAAAAGCATTATGAAAGTCATTATTCTGCAAACCGATATTTGTTGGGCAAATCCAGCAACGAATCAAAAGCATATTGAAAAGATGATGGAGGCGCATACGGGAGCCGACCTTTATGTGCTGCCCGAAATGTTTTCGACCGGTTTTTGTACGCAGCCTGAGGGAGTGGCAGAGACGGAATGCGAGTCACTTCGATGGATGGAGCAACAAGCAAGGAAACGCGAATGCGCTATTGCCGGAAGCGTAGCAACCGAAGAAGACGGTAAATATTACAATCGTTTTTATTTTGTATACCCTGATGGGCAGGTATGCTGGTACGACAAAAAGCATTTGTTCACATACGGGGGCGAAGATAAGCATTATACGCCTGGCAATAAACGTGTGATTGTTCCGTTTCGGGGCGTACGCTTCCTGTTGGAAGTCTGCTATGACCTGCGTTTTCCTGTCTGGTCGCGCAATCGGGGCGATTACGATGCCATCCTTTATGTGGCAAGCTGGCCGACACCACGCGTGGAAGCATGGAAAATGTTGCTCCGTGCCCGTGCCATTGAGAATCAGTGCTATGTAATAGCCGTGAACCGTGTGGGTAAGGACCCTACATGTGAATATTGTGGGGGAAGTGCTGTAATAGACCCTTACGGGCACACACTAGCTGCCTGCAAGGACGAGTGTGAGGAAGGAACTGAAGCCATCGTGGATATGGACAGTTTGGAAGTTTTCCGCAAAAAGTTTCCCGTACTGGACGATGCCGACGGATTTTCTTTGTCTTTTTCCACTACAGATTATTAATTGATTAAAATGAAAAAATTCATCACGAAAACACGAAATCCAGTTAATGATTAATGTCAATGTGTGGATAACTAATCACAGAGAATAGTCTCATTGCTGTTATCATTTTTTATTATTACATTTTGGATTCATGTTATTCGATGGTGAACCAATAAACACATTTATGGAAAATAGCGAAAAATTTTTATTATTGGGTGACCAGGCAATAGCTTTGGGAGCCATCCATGCAGGGATTTCAGGGGTATATGCCTATCCGGGAACTCCCTCAACCGAGATTACGGAATACATACAAGATTCGTCTCTGGCAAAAGCCAGAGGATTACACAGTACCTGGTGTACTAACGAGAAGACTGCAATGGAAGCGGCTTTAGGAGTTTCGTATGTGGGCAAGCGTGCATTGGTATGCATGAAACACGTGGGCATGAACGTATGTGCCGATGCTTTTGTTAATTCTGCCATCACGGGAGTGAACGGCGGTATCGTAGTTGTAGCGGCAGACGATCCTTCAATGCATTCATCGCAGAACGAACAAGACTCTCGTTTTTATGGCAAGTTTGCAATGGTACCTGTCTTAGAACCTTCATCGCAACAAGAGGCATACGATATGATGGCATATGCCTACGAACTTTCGGAACGGGAAAAACTTCCTGTACTGATGCGTATTGTAACTCGTTTGGCACACTCACGTGCAGCGGTGCAAGTGAAAAGTTCATTTCTTGATGTGACTTGTACGGGAAGGGAATCAGTACCTTCCGATTGGGTATTGCTGCCAGGTAATGCTCGCCGGCGCTATCTGGAAGTAATTGCCGCCCAACCCCAACTGCTTCAGTTAGCGGAAACTTCTCCTTTCAATAAAACCGTATCACGCGAAGGAAAGGCTGAACGGTGCATTGTAGCATGCGGCATCGGTTATAACTATGTGATGGAAAATTATCCCGAAGGATGTCCGTTCCCGATGGTAAAGGTATCGCAATACCCGCTCCCGATGAAACAGATAGCCGACCTGGCAGAGTCGTGTAAGGAAATACTAGTGGTGGAAGACGGCCAGCCTTTTGTAGAAGAACAATTGAAAGGTTTGCTTCCTTCTCCCTACGTAGTGAAAGGACGTCTGAGCGGAGACTTGCCACGCACCGGAGAATTAACCCCTGATAGTGTGAAGATAGCATTAGGCATTGCCAGCGTAGAGGTGTATGCTCCTGCGCAACATTTAGTACCGCGTCCACCTGCCTTGTGTGTTGGATGCGGCCATCGTGACGTATATGATGCATTAAACCGTGTGGCTGCCGAATATCCAGGTGCGAAAATCTTTGGTGACATCGGATGCTATACGCTGGGAGCGCTTCCTCCGTTCCGTGCATTAAATAGTTGCGTGGATATGGGTGCGTCCATCACAATGGCGAAAGGTGCGGCAGATGCCGGACAATTCCCTGCCATTGCGATTATCGGAGACTCTACATTTACTCATTCAGGAATGACCGGTCTGTTAGATGCAGTGAACGACAAAGCAAACATCACCGTAGTGATTTCGGATAATCTTACCACAGCCATGACCGGCGGACAGGACTCGGCAGGCACCAACAAATTTGAAGCCATCTGCCTGGGGCTGGGCGTAGAGCCAGAGCACGTACGCGTGGTAGTTCCTCTGCCTAAGAATATGGATGAAATTACCCGCATCATCCGCGAAGAAATCGAGTATCGGGGTGTATCGGTTATTATTCCGCGACGTGAGTGCATACAGACATTAAACCGTAAGTTGAAAAAGAAAAGAGCAGAAAAGAAATGAAAACAGACATTATACTTTCAGGAGTTGGTGGACAAGGTATCTTGTCCATTGCTACCATCATTGGAGAAGCGGCCACCCGTATGGGGTTGGCATTAAAACAAGCCGAAGTACACGGGATGAGTCAGCGTGGGGGCGATGTGCAGTCGAACCTCCGTCTCTCGGACAAACCTATTGCGTCCGATCTTATCCCTTTAGGAACAGCAGATATGATTCTTTCGCTTGAGCCGATGGAGGCGTTGCGTTATCTACCTTTTTTGGCTAAAGACGGATGGATTATTACTTCGTCTGCTCCGTTCAAGAACATCTCTAACTATCCAGATGAGCAAGCCTTGACAGATGAACTGAAAGCACAGCCCCACGTAGTGTCACTCGATGTGGAACAATTGGCGAAAGAAAACCAAATGCCAAAGTCTGCAAATGTAATTTTACTGGGAGCTGCATCGGCATTCCTCAAGATTCTCGACCCTGCCACGTTACGCGAAAGCGTGGGACGTATATTCGCCTCGAAAGGAGAAGAAGTCGTGCAAATGAATTACCGTGCTTTCGACATCGGTCACAACTATGTGAAAAAGCTTGGATTTGTGAAGGAATAATAATGCAGGTCCATACTGATTTTCGCAGATTATTGCGATTCATTTATATTACTGTTTCAAGTGTCCATCGTCAATTGAAATAATCGATTAATCTGCGAAAATCAATATTTTCAAATTGTAAATTATTATATATATTATATGAGCAGTATATTTAATAAGGAATTGGTTGCAGAAGTGGCACGCGAGTTGAAAGTCGCCGACTTGCAAAATGCCACTATCGGCGATGTGTTGCTTGTAGCATCCCGTTTAGAAGAACTGACGGGCATTCCGTTTATCCGTATGGATCAAGGTTCTCCCGGACTCCCGGCAAACAAGGTAGGTATTGAGGCTGAGAAGAAAGCTCTTGATGCGGGATTGGGAGCACAATATCCTGCTGCAGCCGGTGTTCCCGAACTGAAGGAAGCAGCATCCCGTTTCGTAAAAGCATTTATTGATATTGATATCTCTCCTCGCGCATGCATACCTACTACAGGCTCGGTAGCAGCATCATTTGGAGCATTCATTGCCTGTACCCAGCGTATTCCAGGTAAAGATAAAGTGCTTTTCATCGACCCTGGTTTCCCTATCCAGAAGTCGCAACTCCGCATACTGGGCGTAAAATGGGAATATTTTGACATCCACGATTTTCGGGGAAATCCGCTTCGGACCAAACTGGAGAGTTATCTAGAGAAAGGAGATATAGCGGCGATAGTTTATTCTAATCCGAATAACCCTGCATGGATATGTCTGGAGGAAGAGGAATTGAAAATCATCGGCGAACTTGCCACCCGCTATGATGCTGTGGTAATGGAGGACCAGGCTTATTTCTGTATGGATTTCCGCCACCCGTATGGTCATCCGTACCAAGCTCCGTTCGTGCCTACCGTGGCACGCTATACCGACAATTACATCCTGATGCTTTCTGCCTCGAAAATATTCAGCTATGCCGGTCAGCGTATAGCCTTGGCTTGCATATCCGACAAGCTTTTCGACCGTCAGTATCCAGCGTTGGCAGAGCGGTATGAAAACTTGGGAGTATTTGGTCCCACTTTAATCGCTTCCATTCTTTATATGATTACTTCGGGATGTACTGCTACTACCCAATACGGAATGGCAGAGATGCTTAACCGCTCGGTTTCGGGTGAAATCAATTTCGTAGAAGATGTACGCGAATACGAGCGTCGTGCCCGTCGGATGAAGCAGATATTCACGGAAAACGGTTTTACCATTGTGTACGATAGAGATGTGACCCAACAGGTGGGCGACGGTTTTTTCTTCACATTAGGTTATCCGGGTATGACTGGAGGAGAACTTCTTTTAGAATTGATGTATTACGGAGTGAGTAGCATTTCACTCTCTACTACCGGAAGCGAGCAGCAAGGTGTTCGTGCTTGTACCTCGCGGATGTGCGAAGAACTTTATCCGGTGTTGGAAGAACGGATGAAAGCGTTTCATGAGGACCACAACATAATGAATAATAAACAATGAAAATTGTAATTGATAGCAATGAGCCATGCTCAGCCTTAAATTATTAACCATTAATTATTAACAGATTAAATGATTTGGAATCCCAATAAAGAATGTATGCCTCGCGAACAGTTACGTGAGCTGCAAGGCAAACGGTTGCAAAAGCTTGTTGCCTACGTTTATCATAATGTGCCGTTCTATCGGCATAAGATGCAAGAAATGGATTTGATGCCTGAAGACATCAGGAGTATTGATGATATCGTGAAGCTTCCCTTCACCACTAAGCAAGACCTGCGTGACAACTATCCTTATGGACTGATGGCAGCACCGAAATCGGAAGTAGTGCGAGTACATGCCTCATCGGGAACAACTGGAAATCCAACCATCGTGGGCTACACACGCAAGGACCTTGCGATATGGTCGGAGGTGATGTCGCGTTGCCTTTCGGCATATGGCGTGACACGTGAAGATACTTTCTCTGTGAGTTATGGGTATGGATTATTTACAGGAGGTTTAGGAGCGCACTACGGAGTAGAAAACCTAGGTGCCACGGTAATACCAGCTTCGACTGGCAACACAGAAAAACACGTGCGACTTATTCGAGATTTAAAGATTACGGGCATTGCCTGTACCCCATCGTATGCTCTCTACCTAGCAGAAACAGTAGACAAGATGGGCATTAATAAAAATGATTTAAGCCTGCGTATCGGAGCATTCGGAGCTGAACCGTGGACAGAGCATATGCGGCAGGAAATACAGGAACGACTAGGGCTGAAAGGATATAACCTGTATGGCTTGAGCGAGATTATGGGACCGGGTGTGTCATGCGAGTGCGAGGCACAGCATGGATCGCATATCCACGAAGACCATTTTTATCCTGAAATCATTGACCCTGTTACCTTGGAGCCTCTCCCTATTGGAGAACAAGGTGAATTGGTATTCACCACACTTACCAAAGAAGGGATGCCTTTACTACGTTACCGCACCAAAGACCTTACTTCGCTGATGCCCGGCGAATGCGCTTGTGGGCGTACCAGCGTACGTATGACTCCCATTATGGGGCGGAGCGATGACATGCTGATTATCCGTGGTATCAATGTCTTTCCTTCACAAGTGGAAAGTGTGATATTGAGTATGAAGGAGTTCGAACCACGATATATGCTTGTAGTAGACCGGGTAAACAATCTCGACACCTTACAAGTACAGGTGGAAGTTCGACGTGATTACTTTAACGACGATATCGGCGGTATGCTAGCTTTGAGAAAACAGTTGGCAGACAAGTTGAAGAGTGTGCTTTCCATCAGTGCTGACGTGAAATTAATGGAACCAAACAGCATTCAACGCAGCCAGGGCAAATCACAACGTGTAATAGATAAACGGGTATTGGTGTAAAAATTTGTTCCAGATAGTTTTACAGGACATATTTAGAGTTTAGTCAACTTAAAATAAAAAACTTATGACAATTAAACAATTATCAGTCTTCTTAGAAAACAAAACCGGACGAATCAACGAAGTAGTACGTATCTTGGGGACGAACGGTATCAATATGCATGCTTTCAGTATGGCGGAGACAACAGATTTCGGCATTCTCCGCTTAATAGTGTCTGATGTAGACAAAGCAGTAGAAGTACTTCGCTCACATGATTTTGCCGTGATTTCCACAGATGTCGTTTGTTTAAGTTGTGTCAATGAACCAGGTGCATTGGCAGTCATTTTGGAATACCTGGCACAAGAACAGATTTTTATCGAGTACATGTATGCCTTCGCCCAAAACGACCGGGCGAACGTGGTCATCAAGCCTAACGACCTGAAGCATTGCCTGGAAGTGCTTCAAGCCCACCAATGCGATGTATTGACCTTTTGACAATTTATTCACTAATTTTCTGTTTTACAGTGATGACTTTTACATTCCACCATCTGTAGGAACAAGGTCTTGCCCACTTATACGTTATTCACGTTTATGCTTCCAAGCAGGCAACTCCTGTTCTTACAGAAAGTTGGTGAAAGGAGCCTTACAAACAAAAAATTGTTTTCAACCGGAAACTTGTATCCGATTTGTCAATTGCCTATTGTATAGAAATGCAATTCATTTTCCAGTTTGCGCACGCGCTCTTGCAGGTCTTCTATCCGCCGGAGCAGGTGTCGGATGGCATCGATGCCTTCGATGTTAATCGACAAGTCGTAATACAGATGGGTGTAACGCTCCAGTTCGCCCAGCTGGGAGGCAGGGAAATAACCGGTATTTCCGATAATTTCTACATCTATCAGTCCGCCTTCGCCCAACATCAGCACGAAATCCGGCTCAATGTCGCACCGTTCGCAATAATCGTTTATGATAATCAAATCGTTTTGCATAATCTTTGAGTTTTTAAGTTGTTGAGTTTGAAACACAGATTTTCGTGGATTAAAACAAACGATTAAGAACAATAATCTGCGATAATCCGCATTAATCTGCGTTTCAATAAAAGCATCACGCTCCTTTTTGCAACTCCCGGAAGAGGTCTTTCTGATGTTCCGTGAGCGAAGTCGGGATAGTTATATGATACGTTACCAGCAGGTCGCCGAAACTGCCTTCTTGCTTGTAGACCGGAAAGCCTTTGCCCTTCAGGCGCACCATCGCGCCGTTTTGCGTGCCGGGACGCACCTTCAGTTTCACTTGCCCGTCGAGCGTATTCACCGTGACCTCGCCGCCCAACACAGCCGTGTAAAGGTCGATGGTGACATCGGTATACAGGTCGTTGTCTTTCCGCTTGAATACAGGGTCGTCGCCCACTACGAACGTGATGTACAAGTCGCCGTCCGGACCTCCGTTGGCACCTTTCCCGCCATGGCCTTTCAGCTTGATGACCTGCCCGTCCGCCACACCTGCAGGCACCGTGATACGCAAGGTTTCTCCGCCCACGGTAAAAGTCTGCTTATGCGTCGCCGCCGCCTCACGCAACGTAAGGTGCAGCTCCGCTTCGATATCCTGCCCTCGGAAGGCTCCTCTTCCCCGCCGGTCGCTTGCACCTCCACGGTGCCCGAACAGTTCTTCGAAGAAATCGGAGAAGCCCCCGGCATTTCCGCCAAATCCGCCGGTAAAATGCTGCCCGTCGGTAGAATACCAGTATTCCGTTCCGCCGGCGGCATCTCCCTGACGTGCCTGATAAGCCCTCTGCTGTGCTTCGAACTCATCGGCATGCTTCCAGTTCTCCCCGTAAGCGTCGTATTTCTTTCGCTTCTCGGGGTCGCTCAATACCTCGTTGGCCTCGTTTATCGCCTGAAACTTTTCCTTCGCGCTCGGGTCGTTCGGGTTCAAGTCCGGGTGATACTTGCGTGCCAACTTACGGTATGCTTTCTTGATGTCGTCTTGAGTTGCCGTTTTGTCAACTCCCAAAATGCTGTAATAGTCTATGTAAGCCATATAGTCAGTTGTTTTTTTACGCGAAAAGGAACAAAGTATATGCCAATGACATTATTTTAACTATCTTTGCACTAACCGACAATTTGTCACATCACATAAAAACCAAACTTATGCATATCCGAAACTATCTTATGGCGTTGCTCGGCGCCGGAAGCATGCTGGGCGTACAGGCATCGAACACCGAAGAAATTACCATCAAACTGTTGGAGACAAGTGACGTGCACGGGGCTTATTTCCCCTACGACTTTATCAACCGGAGGCCGCAGAAGGGCAGCCTGGCACGGATTTCCACCTTCGTGGATGCCCAGCGCAAGCAATACGGCGACAACGTACTGCTTTTCGATAACGGAGACATCCTGCAAGGACAGCCCGTAGCCTATTACTACAACTACATCGACACGGCCTCGACCCACGTATGCGCTGCCATGCTCAACTACCTGAAATACGACGCAGGCAATATGGGGAACCACGACATCGAGACAGGACATGCCGTATACGACCGCTGGGCGAAGCAATGCCGCTTTCCGATGCTGGGCGCCAACATCATCGACCGGCGCACGGGCGAGCCTTACTTTCCTCCATACCGCGTGTTCGAACGCAACGGCGTGCGCATCGCCGTGCTGGGGCTTATCACACCCGCCATCCCCTCGTGGCTGCCCGAAACGATGTGGAGCGGACTGCGCTTCGAGGATATGGAAACATGCGCGCGCCGATGGGCAGGCATTATCGCCGCCAAAGAGCATCCCGATGTACTGGTAGGGCTGTTTCATGCCGGACCGGAAGGGAACCTGCTGGATAATGTAGTAGAAAACGGCTCGGAAGCGGTGGCACGCAACGTGCCGGGCTTCGACATTGTATTCATGGGGCACGACCACCGCCGCCTGTGCAAGAAGATATGCAACGCGGAAGGCGACTCGGTATTGCTCATCAATCCTGCCAATGCCGCCCGCACCATAGCCGACGTAACCCTGAAAGTGACGCGCCAAGACGGACGCATCCTGAAGAAAACGGTTGAAGGCAAGCTGAGCGATGTGTCCTCCCTTCCCGTCGACGAAGACTTCATGCAGGCGTTCGACCCGCAATACCAAGCCACGCTCGGTTTCGTGTCGCGCAAGATAGGAAGCATCCGGCAAACCATCTCCACGAAAGACGCCTATTTCGGCTCTTCGGCATTCATCGACCTGCTCCACCAGCTCCAGCTCGACATTACAGGAGCCGACATCTCGTTCTGCGCCCCGCTCTCGTTTGATGCTGAAATCAAGGCGGGCGACATCTACATGAGCGACATGTTCAACCTCTACAAGTACGAAAACCTGCTCTACACGATGCGCCTTACCGGACGCGAAATCAAAGGTTTCCTCGAGATGTCGTATGCCATTTGGACAAACCGGATGCAATCACCCGACGACCACCTGCTCCTGCTCAACGACAAAGACGAAGGCTTCGGCCGCCTGAAGAACCCAAGCTTCAACTTCGATTCGGCGGCAGGCATTCTTTACACGGTAGATGTCACCAAGCCCGAAGGCGAGAAAATCACCATCACGAGCTTAGCAGACGGCACACCGTTCGACCTTGACCGCACTTACACCGTAGCCGTCAATTCGTACCGGGGCAATGGAGGAGGTGACTTGCTGACCCGAGGGGCAGGCATCCCAAAAGAAGAACTCCCCCGGCGCATCGTCTTTTCTACCGACAAAGACCTGCGCTATTACCTGATGAAACGCATCGAAGAGGTCGGGACACTCGACCCGCATCCCTTGAACCACTGGCGTTTCATCCCCGATGAGTGGGTAAAACCTGCCGCCGAACGCGACCGGAAAGTATTGTTTGAATAATCTGCCACAGATTACGCAGATTTAGATAATTGATTAAAAAGAAAGCACTCCATTGAATAAAAAAATCAAATCTATCCCTATTCTGATAATCACCGCTTGTCTGGCTCTCACCTCGTGCGCCACCGCTTCCTTCTCGAAATACAAAGGAGTGGGGCGCATCAAGCGGTATGAGATTTACAGCGAGCAAGTGCCCGACTCTTTCAACGGGTTCCGCATCGCTTTTGCTTCCGACTTCCATTACGAAAGCCGGTTTGATGCCAAGCGCCTGCATGGAGGCATCCGTGCCTTGCAAGCGGCAGATGCAGATGTCCTCTTATTGGGAGGAGACTATCGCGGACGGGAAGGAGGAGATATGGAAGAACTGTTCTCGGCACTGGCACAGGTAAAGACACGTTTCGGCACATACGCCGTCATGGGCAACCACGAACGGGGAGAAAGCGATACCTTGGTGCGCCGCGCCATGGCACATACGGGAGTGCGTCTGCTGGAACATAAAACGGATACCTTATGGAAAGGAAACGAATACATCCTGATATGCGGTATCCGCAATCCGTTCGACCTGAAACGGAACGGTGTATCGCCTACCCTTGCGCTTCGTGCGGAAGACTTTGTGGTAATGCTGGTACATACCCCCGATTATGTGGAAGACACGGACGTATCGAACACCGACCTTGCCTTGGCAGGACATACGCATGGCGGACAAGTCAGCCTGTTCCGCCGGTGGAGTCCTGCACACTTCTCCAAATACGGGAACCGCTTCCTCACGGGACTGAAGCACAACAGCCAGGGCATCCCCCTCATCATCACCAACGGGCTGGGCACCTCGCGGAAAGACATTCGCCTCTTCACGCCCAGCGAAGTGGTAGTAGTAGAACTCAAACAACAATTCCCCAAGCCATCAAAATAATTGGAGTTTCTGATTGGGTCATATTATCAATCCAGATAGCATCTTTTTATAGTTTCCATATCAAAACCGTACGTTCTCCATATCGAAAACATACGGTTTCCATATGGAGAACGTACGGTTTTGATATGGAGAACGTAAAAAGAAGACAGTCAGAAACAGAAACTGAATCTTTCAATCATACATTTATTCGTATCTGCTGAACAAACGTAGAAACAGTTTCTTCCAGGTTTTAGAAGCTGTTTTGAATTTATCGTGCGATGATTTGGGATGAGTTTTTGAGGCATTTTTGCTTCTGTGATGAGGAAGATAGCGGGCTATCTGACGAAGAACAGGAGC
>NZ_NFJA01000041.1:0-32881 GCF_002159615.1 Bacteroides sp. An279 | reverse complement strand
CTGACGAAGAACAGGAGCGAAAAGGACCAAAAAATCGCCCAAAGCACACACGGAAACGGATACATCAAGCCAAGAAAAACTTTTTGGAGAAATTCAAAACAGCTTCTTATCATGTGCTGGCTGGGATGAGGGAGATTGCAGGTCATTTGGCAAAGAACAGAAGCAAAAAGGAATTAAAAAATCGCCCCAATCACACGAAACATCAAGTTAAAAATATTTTTTGTGAAATTCGGTTTCTAAGATTGTGAGCATTCTAAAGGATAAAAGGTCGTATCATTCTTTCTAAATGAAGATTTGATACGACCTTTTTAGGTATCAATATATTTGATTAGTCATTTCGTTTTGACACACCCTCTGCATAATAAAGATTAGCAAACTCTGTGCGAACCGTCACTAATCACTACATCATATACTTTGGGCGAACGTCCGAATTTCTTTTTGAAGCGTTCTTTCGCTGTTGTGATGAATGTTTCGTATAACTCGTTCTTTACAAGATTGATGGTGCAGCCTCCGAAGCCTCCACCCATGACACGCGAACCGGTTACACCGCAATCGAAAGCAATGTCGTTGAGGAAATCCAGTTCTTCACAGCTTACTTCATATAATTTGCTCATGCCGTGATGGGTTTCATACATTTTTTGGCCTACTGTTTCGTAGTCGTTGCGTTCCAACGCATCACATACGTCAAGTACACGTTGGATTTCTTCAATAACATATTCAGCACGCATATAGTCTTCCTGGCTGACTGTTTCTTTCACTTCGTTCAGCATATCCATGTTGCAGTCACGTAGGAATTCTATTTCAGGATGGTTCTTCTTGATGGCAGCTACAACATTCTCGCAACTTTGACGACGTTTGTTATATGCAGATGATGCCAGTTCGTGTTTTACAACTGAGTCTACCAATACCAGGCGATAGCCTTCCGGACGGAACGGATAATATTTATATTCCAATGAGCGGCAGTCTAGACGCATCAGATGACCTTCTTTTCCGAATACAGAAGCAAACTGGTCCATGATACCGCAGTTTACACCGCAATAGTTATGTTCGGTAGCCTGTCCTACTTTTGCCAATTCGAACTTGTCTATCTTATTGTCGCCAAATATTTCGTTCAAGGCAAAGGCAAAAGTTGATTCGAGTGCAGCCGAAGAAGACATGCCAGCACCTAAAGGTACATCGCCTGCAAAAGCGGTATTGAAACCTTTTACATCTACTCCGCGTTTGATCATTTCGCGACATACTCCGAAAATATAACGTGCCCAGCTGGCTTTCGGAGCATCTTCTTCATTCAATCCGAATTCTACATAATCTTTCAGGTCGATGGAATAAGCGTGTACTTTATCCGTACCATTAGGCTTTATTTCGGCTGTGATGCCTTTGTCTACTGCGCCGGGGAATACATATCCGCCATTGTAGTCTGTATGTTCGCCTATCAGATTGATACGTCCCGGAGAAGTATAAATAGCTCCTGTTGTTCCATCGAAATGTTTGATGAAACGACTTCTTACAAAATCTATATCCATGGTAATATAAAAATTAAAGGGTTAATAAAATATGCTGTAATTAAAATCAGTCAACGGGTATGTCTTTGTTTACGTTCTTGCAGCCTATCAGTCCGTAGAATAACAGGTATGCCAGCATGGCGATAATCAACCAGTAGCTTGCCATATAGCCGACTGAATCTGAAATAACCTGCTGAAGGAGTGGGAAGATACCTCCACCTACAACCATCATCATGAAGATACCCGATGCTTGCGCAGTGTATTTGCCCAACCCTTCTACGGCAAGGTTGAAGATTCCTCCCCACATGATGGAAGTGCATAATCCACAAAGTACGAGGAATAAGGCACTTATCGGGACTTTCGGAGTAGCCAGTGAACCTTCGATGTCAGCTTGTGTCAAATTAGCGGCCGACAGCGTTGATTCATACTTTTGAAGGTTTTCTGAAGATGTGTCGGCAAGAATCAGGCTGATTTCGTTTTCTGATACGCCTGCTTCGGTCAAGATTTCAGAAGTTTTGGCAATAGGGTCGTAAACGACTTTCGGTACGTTGATACCTACAGTCTTCGGGATGAATATGGCACACAGAATAAACAGGATAGCTACACTGGATACCGTAATCAATTGGGTACGTGTAGATACCTTGCCGCTGATGATTGTACTCGTAAGACGACCTACCAACATCAGTAACCAGTAAATGGCTGCAATGGCTCCACCGATGGCTGCACCATTGAAGAGGATGCCTGCACCTTTGTCAGAAGAATCGGCAAGGTAGAAGTTCAGGGTGCCCGGAATACCGATTTCGATGCCTACATATACGAAAATGCCGAATACGCCTAATACGGTATGACGGAAATTCCAAGGGCTGTGGCTGAATTTTTCTTCTTTTACATTCCCTTTGTGTAGATGGGGTTCAGGAATCGCTACAAATGAAATGGCGATGAAAGAAAGTATAAATACGCCCATTGCAATGAAAAGCAAGGGAGTTACGTCCGACATTGCCGTTTCTGGAGTAACGGTTCCAATGAGTACACCTACAAACAAAGGGGTCAGTGTACCCGATAAAGAGTTCAAGGCACCTCCAGCCTGAATGAGCTGGTTTCCTTTGTTACCGCCTCCGCCAAGAAGGTTCAGCATGGGGTTTACTACGGTGTTCAGCATACACACACAGAAACCGCAAATAAATGCTCCCAATAAGTAAATGATAAAATTCAACTTGATAGCATACGCTCCCATGTTGAATACATCAACTTCGGCTCCTACCAGACTGGAAAGATACTGGGTAAACAATCCCAAGAATCCCACAGCCATAGCGATAAGGGCGGTTTTTTTATAACCTATCTTTACCAGCATGTTTCCCGCCGGGATTCCCATAAACAGGTAAGCAAGGAAGTTCATCATGTTTCCCATCATGCCCAAAGTGTTAGCTCCCGCATATTGATTCTTCCAAATGGTGCCGAAAGGAGCGGCAAGATTGGTAACGAAAGAGATCATCGCAAATAAGAAAAACATCGTGATGATTGCGATGAGATTACCGTTCTGTTTTTGTTGATTCATGGTTTAATATTAAAAAAGGTTAGTAACACATTAGTTTTCAAGATAAATCTAAGAATTTTCTTAATTGATGGCTTATCAAGCTTCTACTCCGAATTTATACACCGTAACCTGATGATAGGTTTCACCCGGATTCAATACTGCTGACGGGAAATGTGGCTTATTAGGTGTGTCGGGGAAGTGTTGTGCTTCGAAACAGATGGCACTGCGTTCGGGGAAGGTTGCGCCATGCCAGCCTGCAAAGCCGCCTTGCCAGTTTGCCGTATATACTTGCACGCCCGGTTCTGTCGTATATACTTCAAGCGAACGTCCGCTTTGAGGTTCTACGCATTTGGCTGCAAATGCCAATTCACCCACTTCCTTTTTATTGACAATATACGTATGGTCGTATCCCTTGCCGTATATCAATTGTTGGAACGGTTCATTGATACGGCTGCCTACACTATGAGGCATACGGAAATCCATCGGAGTATCAGCAACCTTTAAAATTTCTCCCGTAGGGATAGAATATTCATCTATGGGTACGTAGAAATCGGCATTAAGGGTAAGAATATTGTTTTCTACACTGGGGGTTGGTTTCTCCAGACCCGACAAACTGAAAAATGCATGATGGGTAAGATTGACTAATGTCGTACGGTCGGTCGTAGCTGTGTAGGTAAGGATAAATTCGTTTTCGTTGGTAAACGTGTAGATGACTTGAACTTTCAAGTTGCCGGGGAAGCCTTCTTCACCGTCTTTTGACAGATAACTTAAAGTAAGGCTTTGTTTGCTGGTCTGCTCGGCATCCCATACGCGTGAATGAAAACCTGTGGGACCTCCGTGAAGCGAGTTGGGACCATTGTTTATTGCCAGTTGGTATTCTTTTCCGTTCAATTGGAATTTACCTTTGGCGATTCGGTTGCCATACCGTCCGATAAGTGTACTTAAGAACGATTCGGGGCTATGGATAACTCCGTCCAGTGTGTCGTGTCCTTGAATCACGTTGGCAAGCTTGCCGTTCTTGTCCGGAACCATAATAGCCACTAAAGCTCCTCCGTAGTTGGTTACTGCCATTTCGGCACCTTTGTCATTCTTCAGAATGAATAAATCAACTTCTTTACCATCGATTGTACGTTGAAAATCGCTTCGCTTTACTCCGCAAAGGTTATTTTCATAATAAAATGTGTTAATCATGATCTTGAATATCCTTTCTTTTTTGATGTTACTTCTATAAAATGTATGCAAATAAAAAGATTTTATTCAAGATATACAAGCAATTTTGTTAATTATTTCATGATGTATGGCAAGTGGATAATAAATCGGCAACAATAAAGCTGCTTCCTCCTACGAAAATCAAATCTTCGGGGCCGGCTTCTGTTAAGGCGGTTTCTAAAGCAATTTTTACATTCGGGTAGCTTTTGCCGTGCAATCCGAATGCCGAGGCTTGCTTTTGCATTTCTTCGGCAGGCAACGCGCGTTTCACGCTGGCTTGTGTGAAATAGTATGTCGCGTCGGTCGGCAAGAGGGCGAGCACGCCGTGTATATCCTTGTCGTTTACCATTCCGATAACGATGTGAAGCTTGCGGTAATGCTGGCATGCCAGTTGGCGGACGATGTATTGGATACCGCCTACGTTATGTCCTGTGTCGCATATGACGGCAGGATGGCTTGATAACCGTTGCCAGCGTCCTTGCAGTCCGGTCAGTTCGCACACATTGGCAAAACCGTTGCGCACGTCCGCATCCGTGAAGCGGTAACCGGCTTTCCTCAGTTGGCGGATAGCGGAAAGAAGTGTGTTGGTATTCTTTTCCTGGCACAAGCCGCCCAGCTCTCCTTTCAAGTTGGCATAGTCCTGAGTTTGATATAAATAATGCCCGTCGTCGGTATGGGTGGCATTTATCAATAGGTGTTCTTCTTCGGCAAATACGATGGGAGCGTTTACCGATGCGGCTTTCTCGGCAAATACAGGTTTGGTTTCCGAAGTCGTTTCGCCGATGACTACGGGAGTGCCAGGTTTGATGATGCCTGCTTTTTCTCCTGCTATCTTGGTCAATGTATTGCCTAAGAACTGTATATGGTCGAAGCTGATGTTGGTGATGACGCATACATCCGGATGGATGATGTTGGTGCAATCCAGCCGTCCGCCTAACCCGACTTCGATGACCGCTACGTCTACCGCTTGCTGGGCGAAATAATGAAAAGCCATGGCGGTGGTCAACTCGAAAAACGACGGATGCAGAGGTTCGAAGAAATGACGGTGTTTTTCCACGAAACCGATGACGAATTCTTCTGGTACGGGCACGCCGTTTATCCGGATTCGTTCGCGGAAATCCGTTAAGTGGGGCGAAGTGTAAAGCCCTACCCGGTAACCTGCCGATTGCAGGATGGCTGCCAATGTGTGCGAACAAGACCCTTTTCCGTTTGTTCCCGCTACATGGATGGTGCGGAATTGCTGGTGCGGATGGCCGAAATATTCGTCTAATGCGTATGTGTTTTCAAGTCCTTCCTTGTATGCGTCTTTGCCTACTTGCTGAAACAAAGGGGCACTATTATATAAATAGGTAAGAGTTTCTTGGTAATTCATCTTTATATAGCAAATTAGTTCCTGGTTTAATACCACCACGGGTAATCATTTTTCCGGCCTTCGATGCCGATACTGAACGAACTGCTTTCGCCCAGTTTGAAGTTAATCATTCCACCAATGCGGTCGGGCGTATAGTTGGGTAGGGGATACCAGTAAGGCATACGGTTGGGCATGAACGATTTGTTGCCGTATGCATAGATGCTGATTTTGTCGGTCAGCTGGTAAGCAGCCACGGCGGCAATGCCCACATTGCGGTAGCGCAAGAATCCCCAGTCCATGTTGGTGGCATATAATCCTCCCGCTATGCTCAGCCGGCTGTTGATAGGCACGGCATACATGAAAGCGGCATCTTGGCCGAACCCCACACCCGAAGGCGCATAGCGGCTGGGGCTGAATGTGACATTCAGTCCGATGGAAGCATTGAATCCTTTATGCAGCTCCCATGTGGCGTAATTGTAGTCGAAAGGCGTGATGCCATACATGCTGAAAGGGCGGAACGGCGAAGAAAAGCTCACGGGCGATTGCAAAGCTACGCTTAACGTGTCGGCTTGCAATGAGTCGGGTAGGGCACGTACGTCCTGCTTAGCCTGTATGTCAGGTTGTTGTTCGGTTTGCGCTTTTGCCGTGGCAGACAAGCAGATAACCGTTATAAAAACAAACCAACTTCGCTTCATCATAATCACTCCTTTTTTATTTATCAGTTCAAAGATACAGATAATCTGCCAGTAGGAGAAAGACAGAAACGGAGATTAACGGAGATTAACGTAAAATAAATGCGGAATTCATATAACGTAAAACATCCTTTTGTGGAATGTTTTCCAGGCTTTGAGGAGAAGTGTAGTTTGAGCCGATGAGATAGCCGCGTTCCTATACAGCTATCTTCACCGGCCAATGAGTTTATGCTATTCTGGAAAGTATCGGATTAGTCCAGCTCTACCAGTTCATATTTCTGGCTTCCGATGCCTAATTGTTCGGCATAGTCGAGGGTGTGCATGCCGTGGCGCGAGTCGATGCGTTCTATCAGGTGGATTTTCCCGTGGTCTTTCGAAGAGCGGACCAGGTCGGTGCAAGCTTTGTCCAATGCGACGGGGTCGAGCGAGGCAAGGATGCCGATGTCGCCCATTTGAGGATCGGCAGGAGAGGAGTCGCAATCGCAATCCACCGAGAGGTTGTTGGCCACGCTGATGTAGAGAATGTTTTCTCCGCAATGGTCGATAACCGCCTTGGCGGCTTCTGCCATGGATTCCAGAAAGTCATCTTGTTCCGGATTGCCCCAGCTGGTCGTGCTGGCACCTGCGGAGTGGATGTTCCGTTTCCCGTTTGACGAGGCGATGCCGATGGAGATGTTCTTGATAGCACCCCCGAATCCTCCCATGGCATGTCCTTTGAAGTGGGAGAGTACAACGGTAAAGTCATAGTTCAGGTAATTCTTCCCTACGATGTCCGATTTCAGGTGCTTGCCGCCTGTAACCGGCAATTCCGTTTCGCCTTCGGCATCCATGATGTCCACCGGGGCGATGGCGGTGAAGCCGTGGTCTTTAGCCGCTTGCAGGTGGCTCTGGGTATCTCCGCGCTTGCCTCCGTAGGCGGTATTACATTCTACGATAGTGCCGTTCACTTTCTGCACCAGGTCTTTTATCAATGCGGGCTGAAGGAAGTTGTGTCCGCCCGGTTCGCCGGTGCTGAGCTTTACCGCCACTTTCCCCTTGGCTTCACGCCCTAAGGCTTCGTAGATTTTGACCAAGTTCTCTGAATTGATTTCTTTGTAGAAATACACTTTCGGAAGGTTCTCGCTGCTCTCGGCAGCCTTGTTTTCCGAGGATTGCGCATGTCCGCATCCGACGGTGCTTGCCAGTGTGAATGCCGCGCAGATTAAAGTTTGAAATGTCTTTTTCATGTTTTGTTTTATTTTAGGGTAAATAGAATTCTTTCGTCATATAATGCCTGTAATTGACCCATGTAATGGTATTCGAAAACGAATATATACTGCCTTTGCCGATGCAGTTATCTTCGAAGGCAGTTTCATATATACTGAAACTGCTTTCGAAGTATATATTCGTTTGGAAAGTGATATATCTGGCATAATCCGGACATTTATATGGGATTAGAAATGGATATGGATTCCTCCCAAGAATGTGGCTTTCGGCATGGGATAGCCAGCCATGATTTCGTAGCGTTGTGCCAAGAGGTTCTCGCCGCGCACAAAGAGCGAGGCATACGGGCACAGGCGGTAGCTGGCACGCAAATTCCAAAGCACGAAGTCCTCGGTACTGGCAGGGCTGACGGAGGTATATAGCCCTTTGATGTACTGGATGCCGGTCGACACGCCCCAGCTTCCTTGCCGGAAGTCGGCGCCGGCATACAGCTTGTGCTCCGGAGCCGAGATGACCGGATGTTCCATGTGCACCCAGCTGTAGTTGGCGTTTACGTTCCATTGACGGTTGATGCGGTAGGTAATGTTCCCTTCCGCTCCCCAATTCTCGATTTCGCCTGAGTTGACGTTGTGGGGGCGACCGTCTACAGGAGTCATCATAATCAGGTTGTCTCCGTTGATATAATAGAGGTTTACGCCGTAGCTCAGGGCACCGTCTAAAAGGTGCTGGGTGTACGAAAGCTCGTAGTTCATCATCCGTTCCGGCTTCAGGTCGGGATTCTGTGGCGGGAACATATACATTTCGCGGATGGTTGGGTTGCGGAAACCCTTGCTCACCATGGCTTTCAGTTCGGCGTTCTTGGGCAGGTGGAAGGCAAGCCCGCCTTGTGGAACCAGTTCGGTGCCTACGTGTGAGTGGTGGTCGACACGTAATCCTACGTTGAGCGAGAGCCATGTTCCGATGTCCTGACGGAAATCGACGTAACCGGCAAACTCGTCTTGCTTCTTGTCTACGCCCGGTGTGCGTGCTCCGTCGGCTATGGCTTCGTTCCACGATTCTCCGCCGAAGTGTTGGTAGTCGAAGCCCAAGGTCAGGCGGTTGCCCGTATAAAGCTCGGCGCTCTGATACCACGACACGCCCATCATCAGGTCTTTCGAATGGAAGAGGGAGGTTTGCGGCTCTTCACCGGCATGGTATCCGTCGTTTATCTTGTGCCTTCCCCAGTTGTAGAAGAAGCTCAGTGCGCCCGAAGTCCGTTCGTACCGGTTCTCCAGCATAGCCGAAGCCATTCCTCTTGTAATCCGCGAATCGTTGTCGAAAAGCCGGTCGGAAACCTCTCCGGGATTGGAAGCGTTGAAGTGGGTCACGTTGACATCTCCCCATAGCTTCCAGTTCGGGTTAAAGTCGTATGCTAATTTGGCATAGCCTCCATATTGCTCGAACGCCATGTCGGGGCGGTGTCCGTCGGTGCGGATATACGATGCCGATACGGTGCTGCTGAACCGTCCTTTCTTCACGCGGTTGGTCGCTTCCGCCTGTGCTGTCCCATACGAGCCGCCTCCTAAATTGATGTCCGTCTTCACGCCGTCTTCCTGCATTTTCCGTGTGACGATGTTGATGACTCCCCCCATGGCATTGGAACCGTAAAGCACCGATGCCGGTCCGCGCAACACTTCCACCCGCTCGGCAAGCATGGTCTGGTAGGCATCGGAAATAGGATGCCCGAAAAGTCCCATGTATTGCGGATGCCCGTCAATGAGCACCAGCATCTGTGCGCTTCCCGACATGCCGCGCAGGCTGATGCCTCCGGCTGCACCGGTAGATACGCCATATCCCATCACGCCCCGGCTGGTAACGAAAAGCCCCGGAACTTGCTCGGTCAGTGCCGGAAGCACGGAAGGCTGGTAACGGTTTTCCAGTTGGGCGCGGTTTACTATCGAAATGGTCATGGGAAGGTGGCGGATATCCGTCGCGTTGCGTGTGCCGGTCACTACCGTTTCTTCCAGTATATAGTTGTGCCGCATCTTCAATGAGTCTGTAAGTTCTGTGGCATTAAGAGCCGTCAGAAGCAGGCTGTAAGCCAAGATGGGTAAAATCAGTTTCTGTTTCATCTTTGTTTCGTTTGAATGGTTGTTGTTTTCGATGTGCAAAGATAAAACAGAAAAATGTATCTTTTTTATACATATTACGGATTTTGCAACCCGGATTACGCTTGTGTCTGCTTGTATGTAATTCGCATGATATATAATACTATGGTGGACTTATCATGAACGAAGAAATCTGGGGATTGAATATCCGCAAACATCCCATGTAGAGACAAAATGCGGATATTCATGCCAATCAGGAGTTAAAAGGGAGTTATAGGTAGTTATCGCCCGCAGGGCGGGCTGGGAGTTAGATGCCAATACCTTTTTGCGCCGCTTCTGTAGAGACGATGTGCACATCGTCTCTACTACGTGACATATACAAAATGCACAAAATAAATACCGCGTGAAGTATAACTTCTGAACGAAGTGATAACTCCTGTGAAACATAACTACGTCTAACTCCTGATTCGCATTATTCATTAAAAAGGAAATATGACCGGGCTTACAGAAATTCTGCGCCAAAAGAGAGAGGGAGCAGGCTTTTGACGCCTTGCAGGCAATAAGTCTCGCGTACACCATACAGCAAAATGCGTATCGGGAGGCTGTAGCGTCGTTCGGTTTCGAGCAATACCTGTCGGCATGCCCCACAGGGAGGAATGGGCGAGTCGAGGAATCCTTGAGTATTTCGGGCAGCTATGGCAAGTGCCTTTACCCCTTGATCGGGATAGTGCGAGTTGGCATAGAACAGGGTAGTACGTTCGGCACAAGTACCCGAGGGATAAGCAGCATTTTCTTGGTTGGAACCAGTGACGACTGTGCCGTCTTCGAGTAATGCTGCGGCCCCTACGGCAAAATGCGAATAGGGAGCATAGCTTTGGGAGGTAGCTTCTTTGGCAGCATCTATCAGTTGGCGGTCTGCTTCGCTTAGCTCATCGTACGAGCAGGCGCATACGGGGATTTCGATACGGAAATTTCTCATAAGCTTTGTATTTTTGTACAAATAAACAGAAAAAAAAGGAGATTTCCTATCTTGTGTTGCTTTTATTCGTGCGAACACTTATCTTTGCCTTTGGATAAACATAAAAAGGAAATGAAAAACTTAACGTATTGGTTGGTTATGGTGGTCTTGTTGCTTGCTGCAAGCACGGCTTCGGCACAACGGAACAAGGCATACGAGGAATATATCAAGAAATACCGAAGCATAGCGGTGGACGAAATGAAGCATTATCGTATCCCGGCAAGCATTACGCTGGCACAGGGTCTGCTGGAGTCGGGGGCGGGCAGGAGTCAGCTTGCCCGGAAGTCGAATAACCATTTCGGTATCAAGTGCGGTGGCTCATGGGACGGACGTTCGGTGCGTTATACCGACGATGCACCTAATGAATGTTTCCGTGCTTACAAACACGTAAAGGATTCGTATCGTGACCATTCCAAGTTTTTGCGTTCGGGTGCCCGTTATGCTTTTCTTTTCCGACTCAAGATAACCGATTACAAAGGGTGGGCAAAGGGGTTGAAAAAAGCGGGTTATGCTACTGACCCCAATTATGCCAATCGCCTGATAAACATCATCGAGACCTACGACCTTGACAAGTACGACCGCAAAGGGGGATTGAAATGGGCAGAAGAGTTCCCTAACCCGCACCAGCCTTATCTGGCGAATGAATTGCTTTACGTGATAGCCCGTCCGGGCGATACGTTCAAGAGCATAGCCAAAGAATTTGATCTGAAAAAGAAGAATGTACGCAAGTACAACGAGTTGCCCAAGGACTACACGTTCCGTGGAGGCGAAATTGTCTATCTGGAAGAAAAACGCAAGAAAGCCACCCAGGATCACATCTCTTATGCCGTGAAGCAAGGAGACTCGATGTACACAATCTCACAGATGTTCGGCATCAAATTGAAGAATCTTTACCAATTGAACGGGATGAAAGAAGATGCTCCTGCTCCGAACGTGGGAGATATTATCTGGTTAAGGTAAAAAGTGTGGGGAATGTCCGCAAATATCCGGAATAATGATGTGCGAAATGAAGTCTATCTTCGTTTTCAAGGGGGAATGGCGGACATTCAATCATTCTTTGTTCTCTGCTGCTCGTAAAATCAAGGAAGTAGCTCCTAAGGTAAAAATGGCTCCGTCTTCCAACCGGACACGATCCTTTGGACCTAACAAGTCATTCATGACAAAAGTGCCGGTAATGCTGTTATTGTCGCGTAAGGTATACACTATTTGTCCTTGCTTGTCTCGCTTCACATTTAGAATACAATGCCGACGGTCCATGCTTGGGTCATTGGTTTCAATGGGAATATCAACTTCTGTACCTTTCGACCGGCGTCCGATGAGATTGTCACCTTCGTGTAACGGGATTACTTGTTTGTAGCCAAATACATTTTCAATTGCTACAACGTTTCCCCAATCTTTCAACCCTTCTCTTTCGTCAATGACTTCTTCCCGGCGTGTTCCTGCATTTAACTTGGTTTTTCCGATACGGATGGCAAACTGTTTCTTGCATTGATCGCACACAAATACCAACGACTGCCCTTCGCTGTATTTGGTCTCATCAAATTGTATATAATTGTCACACTTAGGACATCTTACTCTTTTCATATTCTTTAGGGCTTTATTTGGAAATGAATATCCATGCCGAAGCAAAGTCTGGTTGTTTCTTCAACTCTTTTATTTTCTGATAGGCATCGGCCTTATTTGCATAGTTAACTAATGAAACACGATAATGGTTTTGCGACACAATCACCTGGGCATCTGCATATCCTTTTTGTTTCAAACCGTTAACCACTTTCTCTGCATCAGCCGCATTGGTAAGGCTTGCCACGATAATGTGGTTGTTGCCCCCATGTTTTTTGGTGGGAATTGTTTTTGGGGTAGTCTGCTGAGCTTTCTCTTTTACGGTCCGGTCATTTTTTTTCGCTGAAACTTTTTTCTCAATACGTGCTTCTACCTTTTCGGTCTTTATGGTAACCGGCTTTAAGGTATTGACATTATTTTTTAATTGTTTCTTTTCGTTTTTCTGTTGATTTGAATTTTGTTCAGAAGTTTTTTGCCGAATAGGAGAGATGACACTTGATGCTGCAGATTGATTCCGGATTGCAGCAAACAGACCCTCCGAACCCAATGATGCATAATTCGCCTCGTCAATGTAGGTATTCTTTACAGGAACAGAACACAAGAAAAACAACAAGATCGTAGCTGCGACGACCGCTATGCTACGTGTCCAATGCCAAGATGTGGGATTCGTCTTGTTGGCAGATAGTCGGGGCAACCGTTCTTCTCTTTCCTTTTTTACATTTAATGAAGTGCTGAAAGCCAGTTTTTGAAATGTAAAAGTTTCCAATCCATAAAGGGAAGGAGTGAAAAATCCATTTTCTGCCGGCTCGAATTCATAAACACCATTCATGTTGTAATACAAACTTCCCACCTGTCCCAAGGATACACTGCCTTCTTGATACAGTTTTTCTTTCAATGCATTTACCACATTCTCGATTTTCCGGCTGGCATCCGGGAAATCAGTATTATAGGTCTGCATATAAGATTGCACCAGTAACCCATCATTCATCACTAACTTCGGGTTAAACCCAATGGTACGTACCGGTGGATAAAATTCCCGCATCTCCTTATTATATATAGAAGAACGGTAATGAGCTATAAAGCCTCCCAAGCCTGGAACGATGACACAATCGTTCTCTAACAGCAATACTTCAATATGTTTAGCTAATTCAATCATACTGCAAATATAAGATTTTTTTCTGTTATTTTATGTGACTTGAGTAATTTGTTATACATTTGTGGCAAGAAATGAAATAAAAACCAAGAAAACACAGCATAAGAAAATGAGAAAAGTATTATTGGCAGCACTTTTCGCGTTTTTAGTTACAGCCTGTGCAGAGAACAGAAACAAACAGGATGGACAGGCCCAAAACGAACGCAACCAACTTGCTAAACAGCAATTACAAGGTATCTGGGTAGACGAGAACACAGAGTTGCCGATGTTGAAAATAGCTGGTGACAGTATCTATCTTGCTAGCCAGGTTAATACTCCGTTTCGTTTCAGTATTTCAGGAGATACGCTTATTGCGCATAGTTCTGAAAGGGTGACTTATCGTATTACCAAGCTTGAGCCACATGTATTTCAATTCTATACGTCGCAGGGTGATTTGATTACTCTTCATAAATCAGATACTGACACAATACCATTTGGTTATCAGACGGTTATTGAACCGGTACAAAAGGAAGTTATCGAAAAAGATTCAGTATTCTTTTATCAAGGGAACCGCTATAGAGGATATGCCTATATCAATCCTTCCAGTAAAAAAGTGTATCATCCGGTAGTAACGGAAGAAGGGATGATTGTTGATAATGTGTATTTTGATAACATTATTCATATTTGTGTGTTTCAGGGCAAACAAAGGTTGTATGCCAAAGATATTAATAAAGAGATGTTTGAAAATATCATACCTGCCGATTTCTTAAAAATGGCCATTCTTTCCGACATGAGTTTTATGGGGGTTGATTCTGACGGATATCATTATCAGGCTACAGTCAGTATGCCCGATGAATTGTCGTGTTATTATGTGACTATTTTGATCGACAGGCAAAACAATATATCCTTTAAATTGAAAGAATAGCTTTTATCTCTCAGATGGTTAGGCTCTTTTACAGATCGCAGAAACTGTTTTGAATTTCTTCAGAAAGTTTTTCTTGGCTTGGTGCATTCGTCGTTTTCGTGTGTGCTTGGGGCGATTTTTGAGTTCTTTCCGCTGCTCTTCGTCAGATAGCCCGCTATCTTCCTCATAGTAGAGATGCAAGATTTTGCGCCTCTGCAAGAAATCATCCCCAGTCAGCACACGATAAATTCAAAACAGTTTCTCACCCTTGACAATATTTCAATGATTCTTTTAATCTGGTATTGTTGAACCTGCTTTAGCCGGTTATAATGTTTTGATTTTAGAATTATACCGGAGTATTGAATATAAATAGGGCATACAGCCTAAAAAAAAACACAGAAATAAGAATGTATTCGTTTTTTTTGTTACTTTTGCACAGTTTTGGGTTTCTTGTGCGAAAAGAGAAGCCTTTTGCTTAAGTCATATACTAAAATGGCTTAACTTATTGAAAAATGTAACAATAAAAGAATAAGGCATGATACACAAAGTATTGATCGCTAACCGTGGCGAAATAGCCGTGCGGGTGATGCGCTCCTGTCGGGAGATGGGCATTCGTACTGTGGCTGTTTTTTCGGAGGCCGACAGGACTGCACGCCACGTATTTTATGCAGATGAAGCCTGCCTGATAGGACCAGCCGCTTCACGCGAAAGTTATTTAAACATCGATAAGATTATTTGGGCAGCCAAACACCATGGCGTAGATGCTATTCATCCAGGGTATGGCTTCTTGTCCGAAAATTCGGAGTTTGCACGCCGCTGCCGCGAAGAAGGCATCATCTTCATTGGTCCCGATCCGGAAACGATGGATGCTATGGGCGATAAGATTTCTGCACGTAAGCACATGATTGCGGCAGGAGTACCTGTAGTTCCAGGTACGGAGCAACCGTTGCAGAGCGTAGAGGAAGCTAAGGAAATCTGTAACCGTATCGGTTATCCTGTGATGCTGAAGGCGTCGATGGGTGGTGGAGGCAAAGGTATGCGACTCATACATAGCGAAGATGAAGTGGAAGAGGCCTACAACACCGCCCGTTCAGAATCGATGTCCTCTTTTGGTGATGACACCGTGTATCTTGAGAAATTCGTGGAAGAACCACATCACATCGAATTTCAAATTTTAGGAGACAACTATGGCAATGCCGTTCATCTCTTCGAACGTGAGTGTTCTATCCAGCGGCGTAATCAAAAAATTGTGGAAGAGACTCCATCTCCTTTCGTCACACCTGAACTTCGTCAGAAGATGGGTGAAGCGGCTGTCGCAGCTGCAAAAGCAGTTCATTATAAAGGTGCCGGTACCATCGAATTTCTCGTTGACAAACATCGCAATTTCTATTTCCTGGAAATGAATACCCGTTTGCAGGTAGAACATCCTATTACTGAAGAAGTAGTGGGCGTTGATTTGGTAAAAGACCAGATCCGTGTGGCCAACGGCGAACCGCTTCACTATAAGCAGGAAGACTTAAAACAGCGTGGTCATGCTATTGAGTGCCGAATCTGTGCTGAAGATACAGAAAATAATTTTATGCCTTCGCCGGGCATCATCCGTCAATTGACAGAACCCAATGGCATTGGGGTGCGTATTGATAGTTACGTATACGATGGCTATGAAATTCCTATTTATTACGACCCGATGATTGGTAAACTTATCGTGTGGGCCACTACCCGCCAGTTTGCCATCGAACGTATGCGTCGTGTGCTTTACGAGTATAAGATTACAGGACTGAAAACCAACATCTCTTACTTGCGCCACATCATGCATGTACCCGACTTTGTAGAAGGTCATTACGACACCCTCTTTATTCCCAAGCATCAGGAAATGTTGCGCGAGTGGGCAGGACAGAAAGAAGAAGAGACGGAGAATATTGCCATGATTGCCGCTTACATCGATTACCTGATGAACTTGGAAGAAAACAAATCGGGAGCCACTGATAACCGTCCTATTAGCCGCTGGCGTGAATTTGGTTTGAAGAAAGGAGTATTACGGATTTAAGGATTCAATACACATGGAAATACATATCGGAGAAAGAGTTGCTGACGTTTCGTTAGTCAGCAAGGAAGGAAACAAGGTGCAGCTTACGATTGATGGTGTGCCTTACGACGTGGACATTGTGATGGCAGAAAACGGTAGTTGTTCCATATTGCATAATGGCAAATCGTATAATGCCGAGCTCATCCGTAAAGAAGGAGGCAAGAGTTATACGGTAAACGCGCATTACCAGTCATACAATGTTGACATCATCGACTCTCAGGCCAAGTACCTGCGTATGCGCAAAGGAGCCGACGAGAAACAGCAAGATAAGATTGTCTCACCTATGCCGGGTAAAGTGGTGAAGATACCTGTCCAGGTAGGTGACCGTTTGGAGGCTGGTGACATCGTGGCGGTGATTGAGGCCATGAAGATGCAAAGCAACTATAAAGTGAATAGTCCGTGCGTGGTGAAGGAAATTCTGGTGAACGAAGGTGACTCAGTTAACAGCAACCAGATAATCATGACGCTGGACGTGATAAACGAAGAATAACCAAACAATAAGACAAATGACTACAGCAGAACAATATAAAAAATTTGAGGAGCTTGACAAACTGGCTTCCCAAGGTGGAGGCGTGGAACGCGTGGAAAAGCAGCACGCCAACGGTCATATGACTGCCCGTGAACGTATCGACATGTTGCTCGACAAAGGAACGTTTAATGAATTGGACAAATTGGTGGTTCATCATTGTACTGATTTCGGGATGGACAAGAAGCATATTCCCGGTGATGGCATCGTATGTGGGTATGGCAAAATAGACGGACGGTTAGTGTACGTGTATGCCTACGATTTTACTGTATATGGTGGGACACTGAGCACCACTGGAGCTAAGAAAATCGTTAAGGTTCAAGAACTGGCGTTGAAAAACGGTGCACCGGTTATCGCGTTAAATGACTCGGGTGGTGCACGCATCCAGGAAGGCGTGGGTAGTATTTCAGGCTACGCTTCTATCTTTTATCAGAACACGATTGCATCGGGTGTCATCCCACAGATTTCAGCTATTTTAGGTCCTTGCGCAGGAGGAGCTTGTTACTCACCGGCACTCACCGACTTTATCTTTATGGTGAAGGAAAAAAGCCATATGTTCATCACCGGTCCTGATGTGGTAAAAGCGGTTACCCACGAGGAAGTGGATAAGGAAGAGTTAGGCGGAGCTTACACTCATAGTAGCAAGAGTGGTGTGACTCATTTTCTTTGCGATACTGAAGAGGAAACTTTGATGAGTATCCGCGAACTGCTGAGTTTCTTACCTTCCAATAACATGGAAGATGCGCCGAGTATGCCCTGCACCGATGACATCCGTCGTGCTGATGAGTCACTGATGAGTGTCATACCGGATGATCCTAACATGCCTTATGATATCAAAAATATTATTGAGCCGGTAGTAGACGACCATTATTTCTTTGAAGTGATGCCCCACTTTGCCAAGAACATTGTAATCGGTTTCGCCCGTCTGGGCGGACGCTCGGTGGGTATCGTAGCAAATCAGCCTGCCTACTTAGCTGGCGTGCTTGATATCGATGCTTCCGACAAGGCTGCACGTTTTATCCGTTTCTGTGACTGTTTCAACATTCCTATCGTGACGTTCGAAGATGTACCGGGTTTCTTGCCGGGTTGTACGCAGGAGCATAACGGTATCATCCGCCACGGAGCTAAAATCGTGTATGCATACGCCGAGGCTACTGTTCCTAAAATCACAGTCATCACCCGCAAGGCATATGGCGGTGCCTACATTGTAATGAATAGCAAGCCTATCGGTGCCGATGTAAACTTCTCGTATCCTACAGCCGAAATTGCTGTGATGGGAGCTGATGGAGCCGTAAATATTCTTTATCGCAAGGCTACGCCCGAGGAAAAAGCGCAGGCCATCGAGGAATACAAGGAGAAATTCTCGAACCCGTACCGGGCTGCCGAGCAGGGGTATATTGATGAAATCATTTTGCCTAAGGATACGCGCTTTAAATTAATCCAAGCATTGGAGATGACTCAAAACAAGAGTCAGAGTAATCCCCCGAAAAAACACGGGAATATGCCTCTATAAAATATGGCCAATTAGTTGGTTCCTAAGAACCAACTAATTGGATACAATATGTACAGTCAATCAAAAATGAAATGCGAAACATCATTGGTCATGTTGAATCAATGCATTGAGGAATTTTCGCAAACCAATTTTGTCCTACTATATAAGAAACTAATCAATAAATCGACGGGTTAAATCACCAAATTCTTCAATGCGCCGGTCTCTTAAAAACGGCCACCAGCGACGGACGTTTTCACTCCGGTTCATGTCTATGTCCACAACCAGATTTTCTTCTTTTGTATTGCTTGCTTGTGCCAGCAGTTCGCCTTGTGGGCCGGCAACAAAACTGTTGCCCCAAAACAGAATACCATTGGTTTGCCCTGAAGGATCGGGTTCCAGTCCTACACGGTTTACGGCAATGACCGGTAGCCCGTTGGCAACAGCATGTCCCCGCTGAACAGTTACCCAAGCACCGATTTGACGTAATTGTTCTTCATGTGTGTCCGTACTTTCCCAACCAATGGCTGTGGGATAAATCAATAGTTCTGCTCCTTTCAGTGCCATTAACCGGGCACCTTCCGGATACCATTGATCCCAGCAAACCTGTACACCTAATTTCCCGACAGATGTTTCAATCGGTTCAAAACCGATATCACCAGGAGTGAAATAAAACTTTTCATAATAGGCAGGGTCATCGGGTATGTGCATCTTGCGGTAGATTCCAGCAATATTCCCATCTTTTTCGAATACGACTGCAGTGTTATGATATAGTCCGGGAGCACGGCGTTCGAACAGTGACGTAACCAAGACGATGCCGTAAGCGGCAGCTATTTCACTGTAAAAGCCTGTTGAAGGACCGGGTATAGGTTCAGCTAAATCAAACAAACTTGTATCTTCTGTCTGGCAAAAGTAGGGAGTATTGTGTAATTCTTGCAATACGACCAGATTGGCTCCGGCTTGTGCTACGGAAGCAATGTTGCCGTGCAGTTTTTCTAAATTGGCTTTGATATCGTTCGAACAAGCCTGTTGTACGATACCTACGCGAATGATTCTTGTCATAATTGTCTTAATTATATAAAAGGTGAAGTAATTTAATCTTGTTTTACAAGGAAGGGCATACGCTTTCGGGATATTGCATGGTGACACAGTGCAATGAACCATGTTGCTGTATCAGTGCCCGGCAGTCTATTCCTATGATTTCCCGGTCGGGAAAAGCCGATTTCAATACTTTGGCAGCTTCTTTGTCTTTTTCTGGCTGAGCGTATGTCGGATATAATACAGCATCGTTCATAATCAGAAAATTGGCATATGTGGCAGGCAGTCTTTCACCTTCAGCATCGTAAATGGCATCGGGCAGAGGTACTGGGAGTAGGCGATAGGGGTCTCCGTTGAGTGTGCGGAAAGACTTCAGTTGTTCTTCCATTGCGTGCAGAGCACCGTAATGTTCGTCTTTTTCATCGGTACATTGTACATATACAATGGTATGAGCAGGACAAAGACGTGCCAACGTATCGATATGGCTGTCTGTATCATCACCAGCCAGGAAGCCATAATCTAACCACAATACCTGGAACAGGTTGAATCGTTCTTTCAAATATTGTTCGATTTCATTGCGGCATAAAGTATCATTCCGGTTTGGAGCCAGCAGACAAGTGGAAGTAGTAAGCAATGTACCTTCTCCGTCACTTTCTATCGAACCGCCTTCCAATACGAAATTGCGGCAATTGACGTAATGCCCGTTCAATACACCACTTTCATGCAGATGCATATTAATCAGGTTGTCTTTACAGGCGGCAAATTTCATTCCCCAACCATTAAAACAAAAGTCGAGTAACAGTGGGGAGGCATTTTGTTGAAGTACTGTGATGAAGCCGTGGTCGCGTGCCCATGTATCATTGGTAGGGCAGGCGATAAAGTGAATGTTATGCCTGAAGTCAACATTCTCAAGTATTTTCGGATATTCGGGAGCCACGAGCAACAACGGTTGCCGGGCTGCTATTTCCTGAGCCAAATGGAGGAAGCACGATTCTACTTCTTCAAGCATATAGTTCCAGTCTGTTCCGGTATGTGGCCAAGTCAGCTGGATATAGCTTTGGGCATGCCATTCGGCTGGTAGATAAAAATTCTTTCCCATAACTGAATTATTTAGTTTGTTTTTTGTTTCGTTTTTGTTGGGCGACAGGTTGTTCGTCTGTAGACTTCTTGTCTTTTCTTCTGCGAAGCAATATCCAATCGAACAGTTCGCGCCAATTGTCAAAGTCTTTTTTATACATTAGGCCGATGCCTTGCGTTGTCAGTGTAGATTTGGTAAAGTATCGGTCATTGGTCTCATTATAACCCTTTAAGCGGAATTCGCCGTTCCTGGTCAATATCCACATAGCCTCAAAGTCACCTACAAAATTGGTATTCTGCATGGCATTGTCGCGGTATCCGAAATTGCCATTGATAATGAGTCTGTTGTTCAGTAGCCTTCCCGAAAGAATAGCTTCTGCTTCTACGTCACTCCAGCCGTTTTCTCCTGTACTTAGATTCGTGCCTACGTTCCAGTTCTGGTTGTCGATGACTTGCGAGAGCATATTGTTTAATTGACCGGACAAGGTGCTGAATGCCAGTGAACTGGTTGCATCCGATTGGTTGGCATTACTATTGTAGTCGTATGTGTAAAATTTGCCGACCCCCAACAGATAGATAATCTGGGTGTTCATCTGTTCTTCGGTACTGGTCAGGCTACGTACCAGTTCGCGGTCTTCATCGCTAACGGTGGGCAAATCAAGGTCGAACTTCAGTGTCGGGCTGGTCAGGTTACCGCTTAAATTCAAAAGGCAGTTTACACGTACAGTTCCTTTGGTGGAGGATGCGTCTGCTACAAGATCGTTCAATGAAGCCGAATTGACCGTATAAACAGCTTGTACATTCAGATTTGCTTGACGTGGGTTACCGTTAAATGAGACTGTACCTCCCGACTGTAAAACAAAGTCTTTGCGGATGACATTCTGCATACTCATTTTATATATACCTTCTCCGATATTATAGTTGCCGAATATCAGAAAATCGCCTTTGTTATAAAAATTAATGCGCAGGTTTCCCGTGCCGTTAGCGGAAATGTTGTCTCCCGCCACAGGATCCATGATGATGCGCATCGTAGCGTCAGGAGTGGCTTCTATTTGGAAATTTAAATGCATATCAAGAGGAGTATCGTCTTCTTCCTCTTCTTTCTGTATGTTAAGGGGATGGTATACTTCTGTATGGATGTTTTCCTGCTGGCGTCGTGGCGTTCGGTCTACAAATTTAATAAACTGTTTGCTTGTGGCCTCGGCCGCCGTAGCAGTAACATACGTAAATGATGTACGTGGGTCAGTACGTAAAGTGCCATCTACATTCAGTGCATTGTTTCCGCCTCGTAACAATACCTCGCCCGTGGTGTAGATAGTTCCATAGAATGGAAATTCAGGGGTTTCTTTTTCTGTGTGATATACCAGCATGTTGTTGGTATTGAAACGGAAATTATAAGTCAAGTGTTTCAGCTTCTGATGGTTGAGGGCTCCGTTTACCAGACCGGTATGGCCTTCCATATCCGCTATTTGTACGTTTTCGAATCCGAAATGTCCGGAACGGATACGCACAGAGTCGGCGTGTAACTTGAAAGATGTATTCAATATGTCTACTTTCATGCTGGCATCAGCCTGGGCACTTCCTTCCAAATCCAGTCCCGAGAACGGACCGAACAGACGGACATTGCCGAATACACGTCCTTGCATATTGGTAAAAATGCCATCAATGAATGGCTGAAGAAAAGCCAGATTAGTACCTCCTGCCTTGATGTGTAAATCCAATCCTTTTTCTTTAGGCGAAATGTAACCATTAACAAAAGTTGAATAATGTTCGTTCTCACGGATGTCTGCCAACAGGCGTATGCCTCCTAATTCGTTGTCCCATTCACCTTTGATGTCGCCTCTGCCTAATAAAGCATCATTCAGTGAAAAACCTTTCACGTCCAGTCGTGTGTACATGACAGGATTGTCCAGCACGTGATGAAGATGTACACGACCGGTAATCAGTCCGTTGAATTTGACTGCATGAAACTGGATGATATCCATGATGTATTGCAGATTGATGTTACTTAAGTCGACCAGGCAACTGTCTGTTCCCGATTTACCGATACGTCCGTTGGCGCGTACGTATTGGTCTTGATGTTCGAACAAAAAATTACGTACATCTACGATGCCTTGGTCGATGACAACTTCCGAAGGATGTATTTTCCAAATGGTATCATTCAAAACGATTTGGCTGGGCTGTATGTTGATACGTGTGCTTAGCTTTTCTCCTGATTCCGGTTTCTCGAAATATGCCTCGGCATCTATCAGTCCACTAAAAGTGTTAACTGTATTATTCCCCCAGTTAATGGTTGCTTTTAACTGGTCTTCTTTGGCCAGCGCATTGACAGCAAGGTTTATCATTCCTCCTTTTTTCATCCGTTTATTGGTACGGAGCTGACATTGCAATCCTTCTTCCGTATTGTCGCACAAAAAAGTCCCAGATTCGTAATAGGCACCTTTGTATGTAAATTCGGGTGCATAAGCCCGTACCTGGATGCGGGTATGGCTGTCGTCAAAATATCCTTGCAGGGAAGCCGGCATGGATAGTAGCAAAGGGACATCAAACACTTTTGATAAAAGCTCTGTATTGTCTATCTGTATATGGAAACGAAAGTTGTTGTTGGTATCAGAAAGATGCTTGTCGGCAGCCAGTAAAGAAGGCAAGTAATGTTGTACTGTCTTCAGGATACTTACAGGCAACGTGCGATACGAATAATACCCTTGTATTTCTCCTTTTAAAAAAGAGGACTGGATTTTAATTTGCTTCTCACCACTGTTGGGAACTGCTCCTGCCAGAATGCTGAAATGGTCGAATGTATAACACTTTTCCGGTTCGGGTGCCTTCATTATCAGGCTGTCAATGCTGATTCTTCCTTTCATATCATCGACAGAATGTCCTGTAAAGTCTGCCATCAGATTCAGTGAGAAATCTGTGTTTTGATATTTATCTGTAAGATTCAGCCTGTTAGGGTTGAAATGACGGATGGTGGCTTTCAGGTTGTAATCGGGAATAGCCTGCTGGGTAGCGACATGACCTTCGATTTCGATACTTCCGTTCGGGTCATTTACTGATATTTTCCCATCAAATCCTCCGGGCGTGTATTGCCCGTCGAGTAAGATATTGTGGTATTCATATTGTTTGTAAGACAAAGACGAAACAATGCCTTTGATGTATGATTCCGGTTTCCCGTCCTGATAACGGAATCCTTGCAGTTCGATATCGAAAGCTGCATTGCCAAATGTTTTTTCCTGTCCGAGTAACGCACCTAAATTTAACTGCTCACTGATTATTTTGCCTGAATAAGAATGATACAACGCACCTTTCGGTTTATGCATCGTTATGTTAGCCCGCACAGAGCCGGCTTCGGATAGGACAGTGCCATGTGTTGTCAGTTGGTGAAGGTAGCCTGATACATCTCCATTGAAATGTACGTCTCCCAGATGTTTTACAATACCGGGTATGGAATCTTTGTCCGAGAGGTTGTGGAAAAGCCATGCCATCCCTTGGGCATCGGCATCTAAATGAGACACTTGCCCGAAAAGATAAAGGTCTTCCTTCCGGTTCCAATGATTGATCATACCTTGGGCTTTCAGCAATAAGGTCTGGTGGTTTCCGCTTACAAAGATATCGGTACAACGGGTATGGTTTCCCTCTCCATCCAGTGCCAGACGAAGCTCTACAGGACTGTGAAAGTGGCTGAACGCCGGTACGAACATGGATATGTCGGCTGGTGTAATACGGGCATTCAGCCGCATCTGATAGGTGGTATTCTTGGTCAGATGAGGGAAGTGGGGTACACTGTCGTACGCTGCGGTCAGGCTGTCAATGGAAAGAATGGTTTCAGGCAATTGCAATTCCAAATCATTTATGGTAAAGTAGCGTGGAGTAGCAATACATTTCAAGGCAAGTTTCTTTAGCCTGAACCCACTGATTTCATTGAAACTCATTCGCCGGACTTGTGCATTGACCGAATCATTGGTCAAAGCTTTCAATGCAAGAGTGGCCGAAAAATTCTGGATACCGATATGTTTGTCATTGAAACGGTTGGGAGTGGCAGGTTCGGAAAGCACATCATAATACACTTGTCCGCGCCGGATTAATATTGAGTTGATGCGCAAGTCAATGTTTTTCTCTTTCTTTACCGTGTCTTTCGAGGCAAAGGCATCAAGTACGAATTGGAAATTGGCAGGGCTGTCAGGTGTTTTGCGGTTCAATCGTGCATTCAGTCCGAAAAGTTGCACACTGCTGATACGGATTTTCCCATGCAACAAAGATGATATTTCCACTTTGGCCGAAAAACGTGAGACTTTAAGCAGCTCCTCGTTTTCCCGGTCTTTTAACGTCACATTTTGGATGATAACCCGGTTCAGTAACCCTAAATCGATATTGCCAATGCTCACTTCGGTCTTCATGAGCTTACTTAGCTCTTCGGCAGCAAGGTCTGATATTTGTTTTTGGACGAAAGAAAGGTTGAATATGGCAATCAATCCGAAGTAACATACCAAAATCAGTATGATAACAGAACGGACAAAATGTTTTATGTGGATTACCTTTCTCATATATATGCTTTCAGAAAATTAACCAAAAGTACAAATATCAGCTGAGGTAAGCTTTATTTTCTTCTGTTATTTCAAGATTTTTAAAAAATGAATGCCACATTCGGGCAATAAAGACACGGCTCAAGCATGCTTTTTGATGAACATAAGTGGGTGGGTTGGTTCACATAAGTAACTTGGGCTTTTCACATAAGTAAGTCAGTCGTGTCACTTATGTTCGTTTGAGGAAGCTTTTAGCCGACTGTTTTTCCTGAAGCCTCTGAAATGAAAAAGCGTTGAAAGGGCATGGGGAAATATGAGAAAATTGTTATATTTGCACCCATATATCGATGATTTTATAAAAATATTACATCTAATTAACAGATATAGCTAACATGAAGAGAAGTATTGCATTCTGTCTTATGACAATGGCGCTGGCTGCGGCACAGGCACAGCAAGGGGGGATTACTCCTGAATTGTTGAAAGACATCAAAGACAGCTACAAGCCTACGCCATCTGATAAGGCTATTTACAATGCGATGGCAGGGACCAGCATTTCAGTATTGGCAAAGAACCATGAGAATCTGGCAAATTTTGATACGCATTTTTCCAACCGTGTTGTTTCGCACGGCATTACCGACCAGCAACAATCAGGGCGTTGTTGGCTGTTTACGGGACTGAATGTACTTCGGGCACAGATGATGGCGAAGTATGGGTTGGACGAAATGGAATTTTCTCAAAATTATTGTTTTTTCTACGACCAACTGGAAAAAGCGAACCTTTTCCTGCAAGGCATCATTGATACCCGTGAAAAACCGATGGAAGACAAAATGGTAGAATGGCTTTTTAAGCATCCTATCAGCGACGGAGGACAGTTTACAGGCATTTCGGATATTATTGGGAAATATGGTGTAGTACCTGCTTCGGTTATGCCGGAAACTTATAGCAGCGAGCATACCGGACAGATAGCCGACTTGCTGGGACTTAAACTGAAAGAGTTCGGATTGCAGTTGCGTCAAGCTGCCGGGGAAGGAGCAAAGGAAACTGCACTGGAAGAACAGAAAAAAGAGATGATGGGCACCATTTACCGGATGTTGGCTTTGGCTTTCGGGGAACCGGTTGAACATTTCACGTGGACAATAAATGGTGAAACCAAGGAATATACACCACTTTCTTTCTATCAAACTTTTTTAGGTAATGACTTGACGGGTAATTATGTAATGTTGATGAATGACCCGAGCCGCGAGTTTTACAAGTGTTATGAAATCGATTACGACCGTCATACTTACGATGGGCGTAACTGGACGTATGTGAATCTGCCGATAGAAGACATCAAGGAAATGGCTGTCCGTTCGATTAAGGATAGTACGATGATGTATTTCTCGTGTGATGTGGCAAAATTTCTTGACAGCAAGCGCGGTACACTCGACTTGAACAATTACGATTATGCTTCTTTGATGGGCACCTCATTCGGAATGAATAAAAAACAGCGTATCCAGACTTTTGCAAGTGGTTCAAGCCACGCCATGACCCTGATGGCGGTAGACCTTGATGCCAACGGCAAACCGAAGAAATGGATGGTCGAAAACAGTTGGGGCGCAGAAGCCGGTTATCACGGACATCTTATCATGACTGATGAATGGTTTGACGAATATATGTTCCGGCTGGTAGTAGAAAAGAAATACGTGCCGGAAAGTGTACTGGACATCTTGAAACAAAAGCCTGTCCTTCTTCCGGCATGGGACCCGATGTTTGCCGAAGAATACTGATTTTGTATTCTTTACATTACAAAATAGCGGTTTATTCGTGATAAGACGTTGTTTGCTTGCTTGAATAAGGAAATATTTCTGTAATCGGGCAAGCAAACTTTCTTCGTTGCCCTATTATTGTGTAAATTTGTCGCGAACTTAGAATATTCATTTTATACCTGATATATGGCTAATCTAATCAAATTACGTAAAGGCTTAAACATAAACCTGAAAGGAAAAGCTGCTACGGAACTGATGAGCGTGAAAGAACCGGGATTTTATGCATTGTGTCCTGATGATTTTACGGGAGTCATCCCGAAAGTGGTGGTGAAAGAACAGGAGTATGTAATGGCTGGAGGGCCCTTGTTTATTGACAAGAATCACCCAGAGATGAAATTTGTTTCGCCCGTAAGTGGCGTAGTAACGAGTGTGGAACGCGGCGCACGCCGTAAAGTGATGAGTATCACAGTAGAAGCAGCCGCAGAACAAGACTATGAAGAATTCGGGAAACAAGATGTAACCCGTATGGATGGAACTGCCGTAAAAGAACTGTTGCTGAATGCAGGTTTGTTTGCATTCATCCGCCAACGCCCGTATGATGTAATTGCCGACCCGACAATTGCACCACGGGCGATTTTCGTATCGGCTTTCGATTCGAATCCGTTGGCACCAGACTTTGAGTTCGCGTTGAAAGGAGAGGAGGCGAATTTCCAAACCGGGCTGGATGCTTTGGCTAAGATAGCCGGCGTGTATCTCAGCATCAGCGCAAGCCAGCAGGCTAAGGCATTGACTCAAGCGAAAGGCGTTACATTGACCGTATTCGAAGGCCCGCATCCGGCAGGTAATGTCGGTGTGCAAATCAATCACATCGCTCCGGTAAATAAGGGCGAGACCGTATGGACGGTTGATCCGCAAGCGGTTATCTTTATCGGCCGCCTGATGAATACGGGCAGGGTGGATTTGACCCGTACCGTTGCCATCACGGGTTCGGAAGTGAAGAAGCCGGCATATTGCAAATTGAAGATAGGAGCGATGCTGACCGATGTGCTTGCCGGTAATATTAATAAGGAGAGGGAAGTGCGTTGTATCAGTGGCAACGTCTTGACCGGGAAGAAAATTCCTGTAAACGGATTTTTAGGAGCCTTTCATTCGCAGCTCACCGTGATACCGGAAGGTAATGACGTGCACGAAATGCTGGGCTGGATAATGCCTCGTCTGAATGATTATAGTACCAGCCATTCGTATTTCAACTGGCTGATGGGCAAAAAGAAAGAGTATGTTCTGGATGCCCGTGTGAAAGGTGGAGAACGTCACATGATCATGTCTAACGAGTATGACAAAGTCCTTCCGATGGATATTCTGCCCGAATACTTGATAAAGGCAATTATCGCGGGCGATATCGATCGTATGGAAGAACTGGGCATATACGAGGTCGCCCCCGAAGACTTTGCTCTTTGTGAATTTGTCTGCTCATCAAAGATGGAGCTTCAGCGTATTGTCCGCGAAGGATTGGATATGCTTCGTAAGGAAATGTGTTAATTGATATGGCTTTTTGAGTTTTTAAGTTCTTAAGTTTTTTAAGTTGTAGCTGATTTGCAGGCAGCGATGGACAAACCAACAAACTAACAAACTCAAAAACTAATAAACTAATAAACTTTAATATGAACGCATTAAGAAATTATCTGGATAAGATAAAGCCAAACTTTGAAGAGGGAGGCAAATACCATGCTTTTCGTTCTGTATTCGAAGGTTTCGAGACATTTTTGTTTGTCCCGAATGCCACATCGAAGACGGGAACGCACATTCACGATGCGATAGATAGCAAACGTATCATGTCGTTCGTGGTCATTGCTCTGATGCCGGCATTGTTGTTCGGTATGTACAATGTAGGGTATCAGCATTTTCATGCTACCGGTGCTGAAGGAAATTTCATCGAAATGTTCGGTTATGGTTTTCTGGCCGTGTTGCCCAAGATTATTGTTTCCTATGTAGTGGGACTAGGCATTGAATTCATTGTTGCCCAATGGAAAAAAGAAGAAATCCAGGAAGGATTTCTAGTGACAGGTATGCTGATTCCCATGATTGTTCCGGTAGATTGTCCGTTGTGGATGCTTGCTATCGCTACAGCATTCTCGGTCATATTCTGTAAAGAAGTGTTTGGAGGGACAGGCATGAATGTTTTCAATCCGGCTTTGATAACCCGTGCCTTTCTTTTCTTTGCATATCCTACCAAGATGTCGGGCGACACCGTATGGGTTTCGGGTGATAGCATCTTCGGTCTGGGTAAGACTGTGGATGGGTTGACGGCGGCTACTCCGTTAGGCGTGGCTAAGGTTGCCGAGTGCCCTGCTTTCTCGTGGGATATGGTGACCGGTCTGATTCCTGGCTCTATCGGCGAGACTAGCGTGATTGCCATCGCCATTGGTGCCGTTATCCTGCTATGGTCGGGAGTGGCAAGCTGGAAAACGATGCTGTCCGTATTCGTAGGTGGTGCACTTATGGGTTGGGTATTCAATACGTGGGGACCGGATACCGCCATTGCCCACATGCCTTGGTACGAACATTTGTGTTTGGGAGGCTTCTGTTTTGGTGCTGTGTTTATGGCTACCGATCCGGTTACCTCTTCGCGTACCGAAAACGGCAAGTTCGTTTACGGTTTCCTGATAGGTGCGATGGCTATCATTATCCGTGTGCTTAATCCGGGTTATCCCGAAGGTATGATGCTGGCTATCCTGTTGATGAATATTTTTGCACCGCTGATTGACTATGTTGTCGTGCAGAACAATATCTCACGCCGTGCCAAACGTGCAATGTCTAACAATTAAAAAAACCGGAAGAACAATGAATACCAATAGTAATTCATATACTATCATTTATGCTTCGGTATTGGTTATTATCGTAGCGTTTTTGCTGGCTTTCGTCAACTCTTCTTTGCGCGAACTGCAAGGAAAGAACGTTGAGTTGGATACGAAGAAACAGATTCTTTCTTCACTGGGCATTCGCGATGTGCAGAATCCCGAAGCCAAGTTTGCCGAGGTGGTGAAGGAAGATATGCTGGTGGCTGAAGACGGTTCGCTGAAACCGTATGAAGGCGCTTTTGTCACCGGATATGAGAAAGCATATAAAGAAAAAGGAGAAGCTCATCTCTTTGTCTGTGAAGTGGACGGGGAAACAAAGTATGTTATTCCTGTTTACGGTGCCGGCCTTTGGGGTGCCATCTGGGGATATGTGGCGCTGAACGAAGACAAGAATACCGTGTATGGCACTTATTTCTCGCATGCTTCGGAGACTCCGGGCTTGGGTGCGGAAATCGCTACCGAGCATTTCCAAAACGAGTTTAAAGACAAGAAAGTCATGGACGGTTCTGTGGTTGGTCTGGATGTCGTGAAGAACGGGAAGGTTGAGAAGCCGGAATTCCAGGTGGATGGAATCTCAGGCGGTACAATCACTTCGGTAGCGGTAGGCCAGATGTTAAAGAGCTGCATGGGTCATTATACCAATTTTTTAACTACTAAATAAGGAGGACGAATATCATGGGAAGTTTATTTTCAGCTAAGAATAAAGAGGTATTTTCTACTCCGATAAGCATGAACAATCCGGTAACGGTTCAGGTATTGGGTATCTGTTCTGCACTCGCCGTAACCTCTAAGTTGGAACCGGCTATCGTAATGGGTCTTTCCGTGACGATTATTACGGCATTTTCCAACGTTGTCATTTCATTGATTCGCAAAACGATTCCGAACCGTATCCGTATCATCGTCCAGCTGGTAGTGGTTGCCGCTTTGGTGACAATCGTAAGCGAAGTGTTGAAGGCATTTGCATACGATGTCAGTGTGCAATTATCCGTTTACGTAGGTCTGATTATTACGAATTGTATCTTGATGGGGCGTCTTGAAGCGTTTGCGATGGCAAACGGCCCGTGGGAATCTTGTCTGGACGGTCTGGGCAATGGCTTAGGCTATGCCAAGATTTTGATTATCGTGGCGTTTATCCGTGAACTTTTGGGCTCAGGTACATTGTTAGGCTACAATATATTGAATTACGATGCCATTAAGGAGGCGGGATATGTGAACAATGGCTTGATGTTGATGCCGCCTATGGCATTGATTATCGTGGCTTGCCTGATATGGTACCAGCGTGCGAAACATCCCGAATTACAAGAAAAGGAATAATAAGGAAAGGTAATGATTATGGAACATTTTATAAGTTTATTGGTCCGTTCAATCTTTGTGGACAATATGATTTTTGCATTCTTTCTGGGTATGTGTTCGTATCTGGCTGTGTCGAAGAATGTAAAAACTGCCCTCGGGTTAGGTATTGCCGTTACGTTCGTATTGGTTGTGACTTTACCGGTCAACTATCTGCTTCAGACCAAAGTGCTTGCGGCAGACGGTATCTTGGGCATTGATTTAAGTTTTTTGAGCTTCATCCTCTTTATTGCCGTTATTGCTGCCATCACCCAGTTGGTAGAAATGGTTGTAGAGCGTTTCAGCCCTTCATTGTATGCTTCATTGGGTATCTTCTTGCCTTTGATTGCCGTGAATTGTGCGATTATGGGTGCGTCTTTGTTTATGCAGCAACGCATTGGCTTGGGAGAGTCTGACCCGAAATTTATCGGCAATGTATGGGATTCTGTTTCATACGCCTTGGGGTCGGGTATAGGCTGGCTGCTGGCAATTGTGGGCCTGGCTGCCATCCGCGAGAAAATGGCTTACTCCAATGTGCCTGCCCCGTTGAAGGGCTTGGGCATCACTTTCATTACAGTAGGCTTGATGGCTATGGCATTTATGTGTTTCTCAGGTTTGAACATCTAATAAGGAAAGGAATAAGACAATGGACATGAATTTTATATTAGCAAGCATTGGAGTATTCCTGGTGACTATTCTGGTGTTGGTCATCATTTTGTTGGTGGCGAAAAAGTTCTTGGTAACTTCGGGTAAGGTAAAACTGACCATTAACGGAGAAAACCAGTTGGAAGTGGAGTCTGGTTCGACATTGCTGAACACCTTGGCTGTAAACAATATATTCTTGTCATCGGCTTGTGGCGGGAAAGGGTCTTGCGGACAATGCAAGTGCCAGGTTTTGGAAGGCGGGGGAGAAATCCTTCCTTCGGAAGTAGGGCATTTCAGCCGTAAGCAGCAGAAAGACCATTGGCGTTTGGGATGTCAGGTGAAAGTGAAAGGCGATATGGCTATCAAAGTGCCTGAATCGGTCTTGGGTGTGAAGGAATACGAATGTACCGTTATTTCGAACAAGAATGTGGCAACATTCATCAAGGAATTCAAGGTGCAATTGCCTGCCGGCGCACACATGGACTTCATCCCCGGTTCGTATGCACAGATTAAGATTCCGGCATTTACGATGGATTACGACAAGGATATTGATAAGTCATTGATCGGTGATGAATATTTGCCTGCATGGAAGAAGTTCAATATGTTTTCGTTGAAGTGTGTAAATACGGAGCCTACCATTCGTGCTTATTCAATGGCGAACTATCCGGCAGAGGGTGATGTATTCATGTTGACGGTCCGTATTGCCACGCCTCCGTTCAAGCCCGACCGCAGTGGTTTTATGGACGTGAATCCGGGTATCGCATCTTCTTACATCTTTACGCTGAAGCCGGGTGACAAGGTGCTGATGAGTGGTCCTTATGGAGATTTCCACCCGATATTCGATTCGAAGAAAGAAATGATTTGGGTAGGAGGTGGTGCCGGTATGGCTCCGTTGCGTGCACAAATTATGCACATGACCCGCACACTGAACACACGCGACCGTGAAATGCATTATTTCTATGGCGCCCGTGCATTGAATGAAGTGTTCTATTTGCAAGATTTCCTGCAACTGGAAAAAGATTTCTCGAACTTCCATTTCCATTTGGCACTTGACCGTCCTGACCCTGCTGCCGATGCCGCAGGCGTAAAATACACTCCGGGCTTCGTGCATCAGGTGATGTATGAAACTTACTTGAAGAATCACGAGGCACCCGAAGACATTGAGTACTATATGTGCGGTCCGGGTCCGATGTCGAAAGCTGTCGTCAACATGTTGGATAGCTTGGGAGTGGATTCATCTTCTATTATGTACGACAATTTCGGATAAGAAGCTGTTTTGAATTTATCGTGCGATGATTTGGGATGAGTTTTTGAGGCATTTTCGCTTCTGTGATGAGGAAGATAGCGGGCTATCTGACGAAGAACAGAAGCGG
>NZ_NFJA01000040.1:0-33750 GCF_002159615.1 Bacteroides sp. An279 | reverse complement strand
AGGAAATTGCTGTGCCACCGGTTCTGCATCTCCACGATGATGTATTCCCCACTCGAAGTCAGGCAATACAGGTCAAAGATGATTCCCCTGTCGTTTACGTTGTCCGAATAGTCTTCCTTATCGATAAACGTCAGGTCTTCAATGTGATGCTCCCCCGCAAGCAGCTCGTTCAGCAAGGTAATGAGCAGTTCCTTGCTGGCAGGTTGCCCGAAGATAATCTTAAAGCCGATATCTGTAAACGGGTTTACGAAATGCGGCATATATTTCAGTTCCATATGCTTACAGCTTACCAATTTCTTCCCGGCTAAGTCCGGTAGCTTGGGCTATAATATCAATCGACACTCCCAGTTGTTTCAGGTTTCTGGCATCTTCTAATTTACCTTCTGCACGTCCTTCTGCACGTCCTTCTGCATGACCTTCCAATTTTGCTGTATTCAGCACGTCATTTTGAATCATGATGGCATTGACATGTTCGTCATATTCATGCCGTTCTTCTGGCGACATATCATAATAACGAAGCTTTTCCCGCGCTTCAGGTAAGCCGGGCGCTGTTGTATCCGGATCAATAATACCTGTTTTAAGATATTTCACCCACTCTTCCAAAGGCGTTTTTGCCACTTGGTTAAATTCATTCACCCGGATTAAATAATATTCAGGGAAAACCTCTTGGGGAAGCTTCTGGATTATAGCACCTTCCTCTTTTGCTGTAATTAGCAGTTCATCATTCGTATGTACGCCGATAAAACGGTTCTGCCCGTGATACAGATAATCATTACCCTTCCCTAAATCGAAATAAAGGATACTGACTAAATATACTTTATTTACCTCTTGATAAATATGCTTCGCAAAAGCAGGTGTACCAAACCGTATGCGTTCCAGATAATAAAGCTTACGCATGTTCTGAATGCGAATCACGATATCATCCCCTTTCTTGTCTTTGGCCTTAATATCTATCCGGTCTGTTTGAGCATCGTCCCATACGCAATAGGCTTTCTCATCTTTTATAATCTCTTTTATACGAATTTCTTCACACAAAAGCACAGTCAGCAATCCTTCCAGCACGCTGAAATTAGCCTTGTCTCTCAACAGCCTTTTGATGGCCCAATCAAACCGTATATAAGAATTCTTTTGCATAAGGACAATTTTTAGTTAAAGATGCAGGCAAGCCCTCGTTTCTTCGATTCCAGCTTAAGAACTAAAAAAACATAAGATTTACAAATCTCACAGACTTGTCTGTTTACAAAGATAGGAATACTTGGGGAGATTCACAAATTTGAGTGTGGAGAAGTTTTTAAAGCTTTCATTTTACAGAACCGATCCTTTTGGTTTTGTGCCATTTCTCATCCTTGTATCGGATGAAAAGCCTTTTGAAATCTTCGCTGCTGTACATATCACTATAATTTTAATGTTTACAGTGCGAAGGTAGGCACATCTATCTGAACGGGCAATACGTCAGTTTTGGACGCTTATTGGTGATTGATGCAAATCCCTTTCAGGTACCATTCATACAGGCGGTGGATGCCTTCGTCTATCTCCACTTTATGATGCCAGCCCAAGTTGTGAAGCTTCGTTACGTCGGTCAGCTTGCGCATCGTTCCGTCCGGTTTTGTGGCATCCCAGCGCAGTTCTCCCTTGAAACCGATTTCTTTCACAATCTTTTCGGCAAGCTCTTTTATGCTCAGTTCTTTTCCTGTACCTACGTTGATGTGACAGTTGCGGATTTCCTTATCACCCTCTTTATAGGTGTCTTTGAAGTCTACGTTCAACAATACATGTACACTGGCATCTGCCATTTCTTCACTCCACAGGAACTCACGCAGGGGCTTGCCTGTTCCCCATAATATGACAGCTTCGGGTGTGATGCCGAACTTCGCCAACTTCTCCAATATCTCTTCATCAGTATTCCTGCCGTTCACGCCTTCTACCGGACGCAGGTTAATGTCCTTGCGCACAGCTTCCCAGTTTCCTTCGTTCAGGCATTTGGCAAGATAGACCTTGCGGATCATTGCCGGAAGCACGTGGCTGTTCTCCAAGTGGAAGTTGTCATTCGGCCCATACAGGTTGGTAGGCATTACGGCAATGTAGTTCGTACCGTATTGCAGGTTGAAGCTCTCGCACATCTTCAGTCCGGCTATCTTAGCGATAGCATACGGCTCGTTGGTGTATTCCAACGGAGAAGTGAGCAACACTTCTTCTTTCATCGGCTGGGGAGCCTCACGCGGATAGATGCAGGTGCTTCCCAAGAACAGCAGCTTCTTTACATGGTGGCGGAAGCTCTCGCCGATGATGTTTTGCTGTATCTGCAGGTTCTGGTAGATGAAGTCCGCACGGTATTGCAGGTTTGCCATGATGCCGCCGACATGTGCCGCTGCCAATACCACGGCGTCAGGCTGTTCCTCATCGAAGAAACACTTTACTGCCACACCGTCCAGCAAGTCCAGTTCTTTATGGCTCTTGCCCACCAAGTTCGTGTATCCTCTCTGCAGAAGATTGTTCCAGATGGCAGAACCCACCAGTCCGTGATGCCCCGCCACATATATTTTCGATGATTTGTCTAACATATCCTTTTCCTATTTTACGATTCCTTTCTCCAGATATTCAGCCAAGTTGGTGCGTACCTTCTGTCCGGCATCCTCGGCAGCCACCTTTGCCATGTCGGCATCTACCATGAGTTTTACCAATTCTTTAAATGTAGTCTTTTCCGGGTTCCAGCCCAATTCAGCCTTCGCTTTGGTCGGGTCTCCCCACAAGTTCACCACGTCCGTCGGGCGGAAGAAGTCGGGCGATACCTCTACCAGCACCTTGCCTGTCGCTTTGTCGATACCTTTCTCGTCAATGCCCTCACCTTGGAACTCAAGTTCGATGCCAACGTGCTTGAATGCCTCGTAACAGAACTCGCGCACGCTGTGCTGCTTACCTGTAGCAATAACAAAATCTTCAGGCTTGTCATTTTGCAGGATAAGCCACATACATTCCACATAGTCTTTGGCGTAGCCCCAGTCACGGAGCGAGGAAAGGTTGCCTAAATACAGCTTTTCCTGCTTGCCCTGCTTGATGCGTGCGGCGGCAAGTGTAATCTTACGTGTAACGAAAGTTTCTCCACGCCGCTCGCTTTCATGATTGAAGAGGATGCCTGAACAACAGAACATATTGTAGGCCTCGCGGTATTCCTTTACAATCCAGTAACCGTACTGTTTAGCCACGGCATACGGACTGTATGGATGGAAAGGCGTGTTCTCGTTCTGCGGAACCTCCTCCACCTTGCCATACAATTCTGAGGTAGAAGCCTGGTACATGCGGCAGGTGTCGGCAAGACCGCACTGACGGATGGCTTCCAAGATGCGGAGCACGCCCGTGGCGTCCACATCGCAGGTAAACTCCGGTGAGTCAAAGCTGACCTGCACGTGGCTTTGCGCCGCAAGATTATATACTTCGGTAGGACGCACCTTGTTCATCACCTGAATCAGGCTCATGGAGTCACCAAGGTCTGCATAATGCAGGTGAAAATGCGGAAGACCTTCCAAGTGTGCGATGCGCTCACGATAGTCTACCGATGAACGGCGGATGGTGCCGTGTACATCGTATCCTTTATCTAATAAAAATTCGGCTAGGTAGGAACCATCCTGTCCCGTAATGCCTGTGATTAAAGCTACTTTTCTCATCATTTCTGTATTTTTATGTTTATAAAATTTTCATCTGTTCAGTTATAATCTCTACTTTTGCAGTATGAAAAAACTGATTGATTCTATACGATTTTGGATTTATATTCTTTTGGAGAAACTGCACATGCGTCAATAGTGTGATTTCTCCTTACGGATGTTCAGCAAGAACAATGGATTGCCTATCACATATCGCCGCCACATGCGCTTAGGTTCTTTTATCAAGCGGTAAAGCCATTCCAGCGAATGTTCCTGCCACCATCGAGGGGCACGTTTGTATGTTCCTGCAAAGAAGTCGAACACAGCACCGATTGTACCTACGTGGCAATGGATGTTCAGCTCGTTCCAATGCGAGTAAGTCCACTTCTCCTGTTTCGGCGCAGTCATGCCTATCCAAAGTAAATCTGGGTTGGCATCATTTATCGCTTTTATGATTGCCTTATTGTCCTCCTCGGTAAACTCTGGTTTGTATGGCGGAGAATATGTTACGACTTCCATATTAGGATAAACCGTCTTAGCTTTCTCGACAATCAGTGATAACACTTTCGGCGAACTGCCCATGAACATACATCGTCCGCCTTTTTCATTCAACCTGTTCATTTCGAACTCGAACAAGTCCCAACCGGCTACCCGTTCTTTCGGCTGAGACTTGCACTTCAACCAACGGCAGGCTTTCACGATACTTGCCCCGTCAGGAATGAGATAGTCACCATTCTTTAACGCCTCAGCGAACACTTCATCTTTCTGTGCCGTATTGAACGAATGCGCATTTATTGTGTTAATCAATATCTTGCCTTCAGGTATATTTCTTAGGGCTGCTTTGCTTTCTAAAATTGTTAAATCTTTGAGTAAGAGCATACTCTATATCGTATTATAAGGTTATTTGTACTTTTTAATCTTTCTGCCAAAACATACTGAATGCCTTGTTTTTATAAGGTATGCAGTATTCATAAAACTTCAAATTGTTCTGTTCCTGGCTGAACGTATAAAAGCAATCACCAGCAAAGACGATCTCATCATTCCAGCAATCACTATCATCGTCATGATTGAAATATTCTCCCATAACAGAATTTTCAGGAACCAATGCTTTACCGTGTTTCAGTTGCCAAAAGGGGAAATCCTTGTTATGTAGCTGCCATTTTACCATTCCGTCTACCGCATATACAAGCATCATAGGTATATAATCATACTTCAAGCATCTGATAGACATTGCAGAAAAACTGACGTTGTACTTTTTGGAAAGATTAAGAATCACAGTCCCATTAAATTTCTCCTGCCGTAAGTCTTGTTTTAACAAAAGCCAAGGCATCAGCAAAGAGGCTGCAAAGTCATCCGCTTCCCGTTCTATAATCCAAGCTTCGTTGCTTCCAAAAGGATTGTAAGTATGACAATGAGGTTGCATAACCCCATTTATCAAAGCTATCCGATGATGGTCTATAAAATAATGTCCCAGTTCATGAGCTAAGGTAAATCTTCCCTTTGTACTATCCGGTCTATTGCCGTTAGCTGTATTCAGATGAATATAAAAACAGTCATTTTCCCGTTCGTACACGGTTAGTCCGTCAAAGGTGTCCTTGCCATAGTCATCACACGTTAACTTTATTTCCTCCTCGCTTACGATTTCTACTAAAGGAATGGGAATAGAGTATTGCAATGCAATTTGTTCTGCAAGCCAATTTGCCCCCATACCATTATTCATCGTTATTCTTCTTACGCTTGTGCTGTTTTTTGATTTTTTCTATCACACTCTTAGGGAGATTGCTGAAATTCCTTGCAGCCATAGAATACATCGAATCAGCATATATTGGGGGTAACTCCTCAGCAACAAAATGCATCTCATCCTCATCTATTGGCTTACGCATCTCACATCTGCCACAGACTATAGCTTCAATATCCACGTGCCTATCTTTTGTTTTAGGCACATAGCCTTCGTGCATCTGTTCGAAAAACAAATGCTCTTCTTCATTTCTTGGAGGCAAGTATCCCATTGCTCCAAGCATGAAATTCAGTTCTTCAATTGTTAGTTGTGCCATAATTTTAGTATTCTGGTTTATCGTTTAAAGCCAGATACGCCTCTCTTTTGTATACCCTAATCGTTGTCTGTGAAATGCTGAGTCTATTTCTCAACTTACCTAATAGCCTTCGAGGCAGCTTCTTTCCCCTCAACTCATAGGCTTTATAAGTCAAATAGACTATCCTATGTTTTTCATCAAGGGCGGAAAGTTTTGCGTCAAAGGCTAAGACTAACTTCATTTTATCATCGGGGGATATGTCTGGCATATGGTGCTCCACAAAACTCTGTGCATTTTCTATCACCGACAAGTCCTCCTCTTCTGTTTGATCTACACAATAACCATTCTTTGCATATTCGAATAATTGGGAAGCTACTATGCTTTTCAACCATACAATGATTGCGGTATCTTCATCGTTGCAATGTGACTTGCTCATGTCAAATGAATATGGATACTTCCATACTTTTGCAAAAGCACATTGCATGGCTTGTAAGGCGGCTGTTTCATTAAGCCCCAAGTGCGAGGCTTGAACCTCCGCATAAGCTCGAATCTTCTCTTCAAAATAGGCAGCAAACAGAGCAAGACTGCCTTTTGCCCTTTCTGTGTCATTTTTGTCTCCTATCGATTTCAATAGAGCTATGCCGTCAATTGATTTTGGGAATGTTCGTGTCATTGGCAAATCCTAAAACTAACGGTTTTGGTATGTAAGTGAAGGTTCTCTAATGAACCTGTATTTCATAATGATTAAAGTTAAAAATGCAAACGGCACAAGCCGTTATGACGCTCCAGCTGGTTACGACACATGGTTGGAGTACTGGGAGAAGAAAAGCGGTAAAACCGCATGGAGATGTTCTGCCACTGATTGCCATAAGATAGGCAGAACGAATTTGGTAGGTGCACATGTGAAGAAAGTGTACGGAGGAGATAATCATTCCTACATTGTTCCATTGTGCAGAAAATGCAACATGAGAACTGATGAGTTTTATGTGGATGAGGAATTGATTCCACTGCCAAGTAACTGGTAACCTGGACAGTTTATCTGTTGTTCCTTTTAAAATCCCCTGCTTCTATAAAATGAGATGTGAGCGGGGGATTTTTAATTTTATACCTTGCCGTAAGGATAATTTTTCCAATAGGCGAATTTCTTACCATATTCACCACGCAACCAGTCAATTGTCTCTTTGCAATTTTTCTTATAATCTTGTTCAAAAGCACCGAACAAAGTAATTGTAACATTGCTCGGAGCATAAAAATCTTCTATCATGTTACGGTATCGCATGGAATAGAGAGGAAATTTAATGCCAAACAGACGTAAGAAATCACCAATCATAGCACCAATCCCAAAGAAACATTTTGGTATTCTAATAATGTTTTTCCCTCTCATTTCTTGCGACAATGCATTCAACCACACGTAACTGTCAATCGGCATATCGCCCAGATAGTATGTTTTTTTATCTACAAGTTCATCCGGTGCATTCATTATAGCATCAAGCTGCTTTACGAGGTTCTTAACGTATGCGTATGTACGTATTACAGGTTTATGGCTTGGATGCACATACATTCCTTTAGCGATGAATTTCCAAAGTTCATTAGGATAGCGCATGTGCCAAGGTCCCCACACATTGCAAGGTCGGAATATCGTCCACTTGCATTTCATATTACTGCTTCTGATATACTCTTCATCTATTTTTTTGCTTATCCCATACACGGTATGTGGAGCATAAGCGTCATCTTTCAACCCCAATGGAATCACTTTATCTTTATACACGTATTGTGTAGATGCAAACAAAGCGTGTTTGATGTAATCATGCTTTTTTATTTCGTCAACCACATTTTTTGTACCTTCTGTATTTTCTATGTAATCCTCCAATTTATCGCTGAGGGTATCAGTTCGTGCTGCTAAATGAATAACGATAGTTGGTTTAAACTTATCAAAAGCTTCAGCTAAACGTTGTTTATCCATGATGTTCCCATTGTACCAATATTTGTGTTGGTCTGGTTTTGTAACATCAGCTTTATCATAGTTTATAAACTTATATCCTTTTTGTTCAAACAGTTCTATGAGGTTTGTTCCAATAAATCCGGATGCCCCTGTTATCAAAATGAAATCGTCTTTTGAAAGTTTCATATTTCAGAAAATTATAAATTACACAATGCATTTTCTATATTTTGAATATATATCTGCTCGATATATTTTTCTTTAAATAATTCTCTGCTTGCCATTCCCATTTCTCGCAATAAGGTCCTGTCGTCATATAGTTTAGCTAATGCCACTGAAATCTGATCTGCATTTTTAATATCCACCAAAAAACCATTTATGCCATCATCAACTACGCTTTGTATTCCACGCCATCGGGTTGCTATAACTGGCATCTGATACATCATGGCTTCAAGAAGGACAATCCCAAAAGATTCAGAACTAAAAAAACTTGGAAAACAAAATACATCAGAATCCATGAATATCTTTTCTTTTTCCTTGCCTGTCACAACTCCTTGGTATAAAACCTTTTCTTTTAATCCATATTTTGCTATTTTACTTTCAAAGTTAGTCTTGTATTTTTCACTCTCATACTTTCCCGCTAATAAATAACGAACATTTCTTCCTGACTGATTAAGTTTATATACAGCATCAAGTACATAGCTTTCACCTTTAGTACCATTTAGCAACCCCATAAACATAACCGTTAATGGTCTATTACCTTCATTAAAATTGCGAGATTCATATGGATTACTATCATGTATGCCCAAAGGAAAAACTATAGAATGACAAGCTTTAAGATATTTGGCATCTTGTGGATTATATTCAGAACTTGTTATTCCGAGTGTAGGTTTGGATATTATTCCATAAACTATATTTCTCAAGAGCCTTGGATATTTGGGCAGTTCTTCCGATACCCCCGCTGCGTGGAAATGAAAAACGACATCTTTAAAGAGAAAACGTGTGCATCCTAATATGATAGTATCACGTAATAATGCAATCTTAGGTGCGCTACTGAGAGGATAATAAAGAATTTTAGGCCCACACTTAAAACGTATCAACCATATTTTGATAACAATACTTAGCAAGTGTAAAACTTTGCGTATAGAAAAATTTCCTCTATCATTAAAGTCCTTAGAGAAACACATTCTTACATGATACATCTTAATATGTTGATAAGAAGCATTCAACATTGCCTGTATTATTACTGCTTGTCCACCATACGGTGGTGGAGTTTGTCCGACTACAAGTATTTTTTTCATTGTTTCTACTACAAATTTGACAATAAATCACATATAAGTTATGCGAATCAGAAAGCCAACTACTGATTCACACTAATAACACAATTCCTGGCAAAATTCCAAAATTGAATGTCTTCAATCATCGTTCTCGAATTATTCTTACAATTCTATTTTTTAAATAAATCAGATTATGGAAATTCATCAGAAGCCCCAAATTGTGCAATAATTTAATTAATATTCTTGCCCGAATGTTTCTACTTGAATACATGGCAGATGTCATAAGTATAGCGATTTTTCGCTGGCTTACCCATTCATTTATTTCTTTCTGCTCCAACTTACTTACCACATCTTCCATTTGTAAATATTTTTGGCAAAATAAATCCAATAACCTAAAAGCAGCATCAATATTAGCCATGTTTTTTGTTTCTATTTTGCTTATAATGCAGATAGCCACATCGTCATCAATATCTTTACATCCATACCTGATTAAAGATTTTTTTAACGTACCTATATGATTTGTTAATTGTTCATCATTATAAAGATGGCATATCCCTGACGGATTTGCACGATAATAAAACATAAATTTGGGTATAACAGCACCTCTGATACCTGTGTGAAACATTCTGTTCCACAATTCATAATCTTCAATGTGTTGACACTCTGGTTTATCGCTATATTTATATTTTTTCAAGACTTCAGTCTTACACATACAAGCCGGATGGCATATCGGTGGAGCGAATACGGAAACGAACTTAAGTGATTGTGGCTGAGTCGCACTAAAATAGCTTGATTTGGTTAATACTTTCCCTCGCAAATCTATGTCATACGGAAAACAACTGACTATATCTACATCGGGGTGCTCTTCCAGGTATCTAACTTCTTCTTCAAATCTTTCAGGTAAACTGATGTCATCTGCGTCCATGCGGGCAATGTATTTACCTTGCGCCAACTCGACACCTTTATTCAAGGTTTTTATCAGCTTTAGATTCTGTTCATTTCTTACATACTTAATCCGCGAATCGGAATAAGAAAGAATGATTTCTTCTGTATGATCCGTACTGCCATCATTTATTATTATCAGTTCAAAATTAGGATAGGTTTGGTTTAAAACACTATCTATTGCTTCACGCAAAAATCTTTCTGCGTTATAGGCTGGCATTACCACTGAAACAAGGGCAGTGTTATTTATTGTTTGATTATCCATATAATTACGATTTTACACAGGTATTATCAATCCGTTTCGTCTATTTCCAATACGTATTTACAAAATCCATCTGTTCACTTGTTATTTCAAATGAGAAACGCCCAAACAGTTCTTCTACAACATGACTCAATTCATCTTTTTTGACTTTCTCTATTTTCTCATGTTCATTTTGTTTTTCGCTGGAGGTTGAGATATTTGTTATTGCTTGCGGAACATAATAAAAAGGAGTTCCAAGGGCTATTGAATAGCCTATATGTGTTCCCAAACTATTGGACATGGTCATATCCGCCAATTGCATCAAATCTTTTTGTCTTGACAAAAAGCGACAATCATAAGGACAGCCATTGGATACAATGACATAACCTTTCTGTTTGCACAGCTTTTCAATAGGTCCCCCTATGTCCAACAAATGTAAACAGATAAAAATGCTATCGAAATGCATACTAACTTTATCTATTGAAGCGATAAACTCGTTATAGTCAAAAATGTTCTTGACTTCATATATACTGTGAGCCGGGAAACATAACAAAATACGACCATATTTCTTTTTCAATTCCAATCGTTTTCTGTCATTATAGAAATTGTTAGCTCCGATGATATACGGCCCTACCGCATAGACATTTTTCTTTATGCCTTTACTTTTTAGATAATTTTCGATTATCTTTTTCCTTCTCTGCGAAAAAGTGTAAATATTCCGCATCTTCGCCATATTGAAAGTTTCTATGTTTTGTAATGATTCGGAAAACACGATACCATGCTCAGAAAAGTCCAGAAAAGGATTAAACCCCGACTCACTTAATTTAGATATTGCAAAAAAATTACCATATAAAAGATTAGCAGTCAAATGTTTTATAGACGTAAACTTAAACTTGGGAAACTGCTTATACTCAAAATAGGAAACGTGCCAAAATCGGAACATGCTTATGGCATATCCGTATATGGCAGCAAATTTGCGCAAATGTTTTGTTATAGTAATCATATCTGATTCTTTTTTATAGTTATATTATTCGCTGAATATTTCACCCAAGCCATATAAGTCCAAACATATAGCATCAAAACAAAATCAAAAATCCCTGCTTCGGTTATCGTTAGAAGGAATAAGGAAAAGAATAAAATATTCATGTCTTTCGTATCATTTGGAAGCATGCCTTTACGCATTATCTGAAATGCTGTAATAACAATCAATAAAGTAAAAACGAATCCTAATATACCATATTCGACAAGTATATAAGCTATTGCCGCATCTGCAATCATTACTTTAGTAGGGATATAATAGTGATAGCTATACTCTCGGTATCCCAATCCGTTTCCGATTAAAGGCGAGCGATGGAAATAATTTTCCAAGATGTATAAACTTATGTCTTGAGTCTGATTCCCTTTTTCTGTACTCTTGTCATCAAAGGCATTCACTATTCCATAAAGTTGCCTCTCAAATCCTGATTGTGCATCCATTGTAGTAAACCCTCTAAGATCAATCGTTTTCAATGCCACATAAAACATTAAGCCACCAGCTAAAATCATGAAAGATAATATTCTATGCTTCTTAAAATGAGAGAAAGTCAAAAGAACAATCACAACAGCCATCCAAACCAATTGCATTCGCGCTCCAGTAGCAAATACAAACAAACATACGATTGCTATGATTGGAAGATAAAGTTTAATATTCATTTTCCCACTAAAGTAGGAACAGCTAATTATGACACCAATCATCGCTAGAAATGAGGCCAAGGTGTTATAACGGTAAAAAGAACCTGCAATTAAAAAAGGATTTCCATTTATCACATCGATTCTCTGCGACACATATATGGGTCCAAAGAGTAAATTATAAACAATGAAAAATAATTCAATAATGCAAATGATTATAAAATGTATACGATATTTACTCAAATCCAATTTGTTAGGTATAGTGGAATAATAAATCGCTGTTATAGAAACTAACAAGAGTAAAAAAGTGAATCCTCCACCTTGCTCTAATCCGTGTATATTTTGCCAGAATAGGAAATAAATACCTGCTACAAATATGCACGCCCAATATTTATATGTTTTTCTAATTTTAGCTATTGCATTTTCCTTAGCTGTTAATAAATTTAAGAATGTACAAAGCAGAAATAAATGATATGACACGCTGGTGATTTTTTGTTGCGATTTATAGAAATCCTCCATCAAATATGTTGGTGAGACTATTTCCATAGCTAACAATCCAAATGTCGTAAGATAGATACAATAAATGGGCAGATTTTCTTTCTTATAACTCCATACAAGTATTCCTGCCACATACAGAGAAAGAACAAAGGCAGTCTCCATTATTTTATTTAGAAATAGGATTTATCATCAATTCTATAAACTCTCTTACACACCCATCTCCACCTTTCTTCGTCATCACCTGAATGCCAGCAATCGTTTTCACTTCTTTGCAAGCATTAGCTGGACAAGCCTTTATGCCAACAGCTTCAAGCAACTCTACACAGTTCACGTCATCACCGATATAAGCCACTTCGTCAAGCGTGATGTCAAGCTGTTTACATATTTCTTTAGCTACAGCTAACTTTCCGCCGTTCCGCTTGCCTTGATATAAGAAGTCTACTTTCAGCTTCTTCGCACGGTTTTCCACTATCTTCGTGTCTTCTGATGTGATAATGCCGGTCTTTATTCCGGCTTCACGAAGCAACTGGAAGCCCATGCCGTCACGGGTGTTGAACTTCTTCAATTCATCTCCGCTCTCGGAATAATACATGCCTCCGTCTGTCAACGTTCCGTCTACATCGCATAAGAAAAGCTTAATGGGCTTTTTCGCTGCCTTATGTTTAGACAAGACGTGCCTGCGCATCAGGTTCTCCAATACAATCCAGTCGTCCGGTTCGTCTATCTCTGTAGCCGTATATTCCGGCATTTCGTAAATGCCGATATGTCCGCTGAGGCGATTGCCTGATTCAAGAATATTCTCTACCTTATTTATATAGAAAGCACCGTTTTCCATCAGCATACCTGAGAAGTTCTGCCTGCGGGGACGGTTCTTGTAATCGTAGTTCATGCTTGTACCGTCCTCATTCCAGAAGAAACGGTAATTGCGTACACAAGTTAGAATGGAATCGTATTCACCTTTGCTATATAGTTCCAATGCTTCCGTAAAATGGATGGTTTCAGTCAATGGGGATGTAGCTTGGACCAGCATAAAGATGTCATCCGCAGGAAGCTGTGCGTAACGGATGTATTCCAGCATTACGCTTTCCGTACTTGCCGTATCGCAAGCGTTCTCGGCAGAACGACGGTACACCTTCGTTTTATTATAATGTTGGGCTACGACCGTTTCTTCTATCTTGTCCGAATCGGTAGCGACAATGATTTCATCTACCTCGTTGCATTGTTCCAACGCTTCGATGTTCCAACAAACCAATGGCTTGCCGCAGAACGGCTTGATGTTTTTAAGGGGGATAGACTTGCTACCACCCCTTACAGGTATGAATGCTATTACCATTTTACTTGATTTTTCTTCAATTTGTTTCTCTGAACTTTCTCAATATCGAGAATATCCTCTTTCTTATAAGTCAACGCTTTTGCCACAGCACGGCAGTCACGGGCTAACTTGCGTACACCGTCCGGTTCGAGCGAAGCCGCATGGTCTGTGCCTTTCCAAGTGCGGTCGAGCGTATAGTGGCGTTCTATCCATTCCGCACCAAGGGCTACGGCTGCACTGTCTACGGCTATGCCCAAGTGATGACCGGAGAAACCGATGGCTTTCACTCTGTCTGCATACAGTTCACGCAAACGGGTGATTTCAAGCAGGCAAATGTCTTCGAACGGTACGGGATAACCTGATGTACAATCATAAATCACCAAATCCTTGTTACGCCCTTTGGATTCGAAGAACCGGATAATCTGTTCCTCCTCTTCACGAGTAGTCATGCCAAACGACAAATGGATTTCACCGCCGAAGTTATCGCACAAGTATTCCAGCAGACCTTTGTTCAGGTTGCAAGCGGAAGGCACTTTTATCAGATTGGGATGCAGCGTACAGATTTCCTTGGCGGAAGTGATGTCCCATACCGAAGTGGAATACTCCACGCCGAACTCGTTGCACCACTCCTGCAACTGGCGGTGCTGGTCGAGGTTAAACTCCAAGAACTCTCGGTGTTCTCCGTAAGTCTTTCCGTATGAATTTTCCGGATGAGGATGTGGGGCATTATACTCTTCAGGAGTCAACAACTCCTTGTTGCAACGTTTCTGGAACTTGACTACATCCGCCTTGCAATAAGTAGCCGCAGTCATGATCATCTCTTTAGCGATTGCCATATCACCCTTGTGATTGCAACCGATTTCTGCAATGATTTTTGGAGATTTCATTTTAAAATCAGAATATAAATTGTGTGATTATTTAATTCGCTTTATCTTATATTTTCCCATAATAAAAGGACAATATCTGTCAATCCATATAATGGGATAATAAAATAAGGTACATACAATACCAGAAGAAAGGATTTTTCCTATTATTCCCCAGGAAGACAGATAATTCATGAAATATCCGAGAAAAATTAAATGGTAACCGACTATTAAAATAGTACCGGAAGATATAGTTATAATAAACTTATTGGAATGCAAGAATGATAATTTTGAAAATGTCAAGCACATTAATATGCCGAACATCGCTGTTATATAGTAAAGAAATGCATTCATACCATATAGATTTATATTAGCAGAAGCCCTTCCATTTATATAACTAAAGAAAATCGTTAACAATATCCAACAGACAAGATAATAGGAAGCTGTAAGTTTCATCCAAGAATTCTTTTGTCTCAGTAAAGTTCCCAGCCAAAAGAAAGGGATTAATTGACAAGCACTATCTATTGAAAAATTAAAATCATATTTATGACTGATAAGATAAACACTCAAAGCCAAGACGATGACGATAAAGGCTTTTACTTTTTCATTGTATTTTTCTATCAACCCCCAAAAGATTTTTATCCAAAACAATGCAATTATAAACCAACATGGAATACTGGGGGGGGATAGCAGAATCAGTTGCATATCCGTTTCCCAGTAATACGCCTTTCATCAAAGTTATAAATTCTGTATAGTTAACGTTTAAATGGATGATACCACTTTTTAGTATCCAAAAGGCATTTGTCAATTGGTATATAAAATAAGGTAACAACAAAGTGATTATGTCATTTGCAATACCTCTTTTTTTGTATAGATAGCCACTAATAAATATAAAAAGCGGCATATGGAATGAATAAATAAAGTTTCGGAATATCTCCAATTCTTTATTTGTGGCAGATATGGAATGACCTAAAACAACAAGGAAAATGCCTGTAAATTTTATTATATCAACCCATTCAATTCTTTCTTTCATATCTTGTATCCAGCAACAGCTTTTTCTGCCAATTGTTTTACTTTGTTTTTAATTGTACATCGTAATGCATCACCTTGCGATAGAAGTACAGAAACGTCTTCCACTATTGAAGAAATTTCTGATTGTGAAGGTGTTGCTGCATATTCTTTGGGATTGTGATATTCCAACATATTTTGTATAGCCAATGTTTTATGGGAATTTGAACCTAGAAAAACACAAGGTGTTCCTCCTATTGATGCGAGGATGGAAGGATGCCATCTTCCTGATACAAAAACAGTAGCATTAGAAAGCAAAGACAATCCAGCAAAAATATTTAAATATGCAGGCAGGTAAGGCATTCCTGTTTCTATAGCAACATCTTTTAAAAAAGCATCACCACCACAAGTAGATACGATTATGACTTTTCCTATTTTTTGTAAAGCTAAAGCCAAATCTTTATATGCATTTTTGGCTTCTGTTTGATTCTTTGCCGCTAAGCTGCTTCCAGAGAGACAGATATAAGGTGAATTATAATCTATCCAATTGTTTTCCATCTCTGGAAAAGGCAATGCAGATAATGGATAATCATAAATTAAGTTCATATACGATGAGAATTTATTCCAAGAAAATAGTGCATCCGGAACATATTCTACAGATGGGATTATATATTCTTTACAATATGCATAGGATAATGGGTCGCGTGCTGTTACCAGCGTACAATTCATCAATATCTTTTTCGTTTCATCAAGTATAACTTTATTTTGTTCGGATGTAGGTGAGTCAGAAAACATGGCATTCAAACAATATGTTTTCTTTCCATACATTTGAGCGACTTTTAACAGAAGCAAATATACGATTGTATCATATCTTGGTGGTGTGGAAAAAATGAAAGTCCCTTCTCCATTAATTACTACAGCATCCGCTTCTCTGATATTTTTATCTATTTCTTGATAAATAGGAATATTCTTGACGGCTCGTCTGTATAAACAAAAACTTTTTTCTGTTGTCTCTCTTATTATATTTGCAGTATCAAATATCTTCGATACTCTACGAACAATTGAAAATCTGTTATATAAAAATGAATAAGCTTTGTATAATAGGGTATTTTTCTGATGCATCAATAATGGATTATAGAAACCTGTAATATCTCCATATATTGTATAGATAATATTATGATTTTGTTTCACTATATCTTTAAGAGCGATGCTGGTTGCTCTGCATCCCCAATTTTCACGAGTCCTATTATCCGCTACAAATAAAATTTTCATTATGCTTGTCAGTTTTTAATTTTTCCTTATTTTCAAAACTTTGAATAATCTGTCTTTCATAAATCGACGTTCAGAAATGTCCATTCCTATATAGAAAACACTTATAGATACACTTATGATACAACTGCTGCTGATTATGAAAAAAGAGTATATATTATCAGGTAAATTGCATTTGATTATTACTGGTAAAACAACAGATATTATGCTTACTAATAAACATTTGTAAACGACTTGTTGAATATAATCGGATATTTTTAAATTAATTAGAGGGCGAATGATATATAAACGGATAATGAAAGCGATAAGACAAATACATAAATGCACAATAAATACAGAGATAGGTTTCCCTCCGTATTTTAAAACGATATAAGACACTGGTAAAATACATAATAGAGTTCCACCTATTATTCCTTGATAAAGTTTTATTTTACCTGTCGCAGACACAGAAGTAACAAAAGGGTTTGCCATGGCATCCACAATGCTTATACAAAGAATTATCCGCAAAAAATGTATTGTTTGGTCGGGTACTGTATGCAGCCATATTTTTAATACAGTATCTGTCTCTAATATGATAGGAAGAGATAAAAACAGTAATAAGAAAAACGTGAATTTTGAACTTTTGTATATAAGACTATGCATATAAACCAAGTCATTTAATGCATACGATTTGATTATTTGAGGATTTAATGCCGTCTGAAAATTTATTGAAAATTGAGTTACAGCCCCTTGCACTTGTACTGCGATTCCACGTGCCGCATTTATAGCTGGACCAAAAAACATATTCAGAAGGATATTTAACCCTTGTGTGAAAGCAATCACTGCACAATTACCCCATAAATTCCATCCTGAAAAGCCCAGCATTTCTTGAAATAATTTTTTGTCCCAAGCCTTTTTAAACCGCGTCTCCTCAAAATGTCGTTTGCAATATGTACCATAAATAAATCGTATACTTAATTGTACTATGCAAATCAATAAGGCATATAGCTTGAGCTTATCAAAATCTCCAATCAATAATACATACACTACCAATAGCTTTAAAACGACTTCTAATATAGATACATAAGCAAATGCTGACATCCGTTCATGCGCAATGATACTAGCATTATAAGGTACACTCATTATCATTACTATTGTTGAAAGAATCGAAAACTGATATACCCAAAATGCGGCATTCATACGATTATCCGGAATTGCCATTTTATGGGTTAGAAACCACAAACCTATTGTTTCTGCCAATAATGTAATTAAAACAGAGATTAATATATGGATTATCAAACTGGTTGAAAACACTTTAGACAGCCGTTCAACATTTCCTTTGCCCAACTCGTAAGTTAGGAATCGTTGGGTGCCCGATGCCATCGCCCCGCTAATAAAACTAAACATAGTTACTACACCGCCTACAACATTATAGATACCATAATCTTCCACTCCTAATGTATTTAATACCACACGTGAAGTGTAGAGGCTAACTACCATCATAAAGAGCATCCGGAAGTACAACAGGAGCGTGTTCTTGGCTATGCGTTTATTGTTGGCTGAAGTGTTTACCATATCAATTACAAACTTGGTAGTCCACCAGAGATTCGAACTCTGACCTGCATCTTTTGGATAAGGATATGACATTATCCCTGTCCAGAGGATGCTGTACTGACCATTATACGAGTGAACTGTATATTATTTCACAATCTGCATTCGATGGCACTATGTTCCATGTCATCTTGGCACAATGCTTGATGTATCCTAACATCCTTTCTTTCGTCTTTACCTTTGCCTTTTGTTTGACGTTTGCAAAGCAAGCATTGCCCAATACTTCTGGAGAGTTCCAACGTATTGCGCTTTCAAGCGAGCATACAATCATATCGGCTATATTTTTGATATTAGCCGTACAAAGAGTGAAATCATCAAATGTCAGATTTTCTATCTTATTAGGGGCTGACAGAGTTGGGTAAAAAGCATGTATGGCATTTATATCAAGAGCATTGTATGCATCTTCTATTTTAGTGGAATCGATTGAAGCATGTGCCACTGCATTACGCAATGTCCGGTAATAATCAAACAAGTCTTTTTGAAAAACTGTCAGATCAACAGTTATATGTAAATCCGCATTTATATGATTGATAAGCCTATTCAACTCCGTATTAGGCATGCCTGCCGGAGCTTTTTTCCCAATATCAAACATGGGATGTCCCATGCCTTTTATGTCTTCTTGCAAGTCTTCTACAAATGATTCAAGAAAAGCACGAGGGATAATCAGGTGCCGAAGAATGATTTTCTGTTTGTAGTTTTCTATGTCTATATTATGCAAATTCATTCCCAGTTCAGTTGCGGTAGCCTTGACATATTGATTATAGGTCATTTCTGTTGCATTATACCCTTGTTCAAGATGCCTTAAAGCAACTTCAATATATTGTGTGAAAGCATCCATTTCACCTAATTGCTTCTTAAGTTTCTTCACGGATGGAAGGGTGAACGATGTTCCTCTAATCGATTTGTTGTGCATGGCTATAACATTGTAACGTTATATGGAAATGTCCTTGCATATTATTGACATTGAAACTTCTCCCACACATCCAATGCATACGGCACACCATAATTTTCGTATGCCTCCGTATGCTTCGATTTCTCCAATCCATCTTTCAACCGTTGCAACTCTGCTGCTGGAAAATTCACGTTTTTGATGCCATTGATAATTGCTTCCATCATGTCTTGGCAGACGTAATCTGGACTGTACATATCATCGAAATAGTTGTAATGCTCATCTTCCACAAAGTGGTAAGTGAGGCTTTCGAGTACTTCGATTAGAATGGTTACGGCCTTGGCATAATTTCCTTGGCTGATCGATTCATGAACCTTTTTCCGATAGGGTGAAAGCAGGTTTGCGATGGTATCGCAATCCTCATCGATATTCCGCTTGTTGAAAACGGTTTCGATTTCAGCTTTCAACGGAGTCTGTTCAATGTCGGCGCGTGGCTTGTCTTTCATACGCTGACGGATATAGCTCATTTTAAGTTTGTGAGTTTATGAGTTTGTGAGTTGCCATCCTGCCCTTGTTTTTATGAAGATACCTTCGCGGGGCGGTGAAGGTAGACCTCACTCTTGTAACGGATGAAAAGCCTTTCAAAATCTTCACTGCTGTACATATCATTATAATTTTAATGTTTACAGTGCGAAGGCAAGCACATCTATCTGAACGGGCAATACGTCAGTTTTGGACGCTTACATTATTATCCCCCATATTCAGCTAGAAATTCGACAGGAGTGTATATTTTTAATAAAGTAGGCGAGACATGTTGGAAATCATGTATGTTCAATGTTAACAGGACATCGCAACCGGATGATAAGGCAGCCTGATATTGATAACTGTCCTCAATATCGTTAAAATGAATATCGTCTATACCAGCTTTCCAGCTTATTCCGCTTTCAATGTGATATTCCAGAAGCAAGCCATTCAAGATACGCCTTAATTCAGATATACGTTCGTCTTTTTCAAGTCCATCTTTTTTCAGATAATTTTCTATGAGGTAAGTCAACGTATAAAAAGAACCGCATGACAAGACTTTCTCTACATCCATCCTGCTCAAATAATGGAATATTCGCCTTATCGTTTCAGCTTCTTTGCGTTTGAAGAGATATTCTATAATGATGTTAGTATCACAAAACACTTTCATAGCTGATACTTGTCTTTTAAGTATTCATCCCTCATTTCTTTGTAAGACAAACCATCGTCATGGTTCAGTATACCGTAAAGCTCGTCTAATGAATACGGTTTGTCAACATGGCCGGACAATATCTCTTCTTTCTTCTGCCTGTCGATATCCTTGGACAAAAGGCGTTGCAACTTGATTTTTACGTCAAGGCTTTGTGAACGAATAATATCAAACAGTTTATCCGCCATTTTGTCGTTTGGTTCAATAGTTACAGTTGTTGCCATAAGTGAAAAAATATAACTCTACAAGGCAAATATAGCCGTTTCTATTTTATTAAGCAAATGTCTGAATGAAAAATTTTGGCAAGATGAAGACATTCGTACTGCTTTTTTAAAGGATATATACTGCATCGGCAGTTGCAGTATATATTCATCAGCAGTTGCAGTATATATTCATTTTTCGGGTGTACTATCCTGTATGTTCTGTTCCGCCTGCTGCGCGTTCGGGGCGATGAGGTTCTGGCCGCCGTTGATGATGCAGACAAACTGGGGGTCTTCCCGCTCGTGGAGCTTGTCTATCTCATCGTGGTACTCCTTGGGCATTATCCAGCGGAGAAGGCACTTCACGTGCGAGAGGTCGGCGTTGCGGTTTTCATTCAGGAATTGTTGGGCGGCGACTATCTGCCTGAGATAAGGTATCTCAAAAAAGGGAGTTACAGGCAGTTATCGCTCGCCAGTGCGGGCTGGGAGTTAAATGCCAATACCTTTTGCACCGCTTTCAGAAGCAAGGCTATTTTCTATAGGATGTCGCTTATCCTTATCCCTCTCACCATGTTCTGCCACGAATGCCGGGCAACGGTAAGGTTCAGCGGATAACCAAGCTCCATCGTCTCGCCCAATTTCTTCAGGCTGTAATTGATGCGATGCAGAAGGCTGTCATATTGTCTCCATTGCTCGCGCGGAGATTTTGCCGTGATGACAGGGAAAAGCCGTGTCGTCCCTTCCTGTTTGTAGCGGTCCGCAATCTCCTGCAGAGCCTGCTCCCACGGAATGGAAATCTCCTTGCCGGTGATGTGTTGGCAGTAGGTGAGCTGTCCGTTCTTAATATTCTTTCTTGTCAACCGGAAAATGTCATCGCTCCTCATGCCCTTGGTATAGACTGTGAACAGGAAAATGTCACGGGCGAATACTACCTGCTGTGACTCGCCGCTCAAGTCCAAATCACGCAGGCGTTTCACCTCATCAAGCGTCAACCCGTTCCTGTCTTTCTTGACGCGGTAGCTCACGTCCATGCCTTCAAAGGGGTTGCTGTCGGCAGCAAGGCCGTCATCAACGGCAAGACGGTACACCCGCTTCAAATTCCGGATATAGAGGGAAATGGTATTGCACCCCAGCTCCTGATTCTTCAGCCACGTGTGGTAGTTGCGTATCAACAGGGCGTCAAAGTCCTTGAAAGGCACTTCGTTTTTTCCCAGATAGGCGATGAACCTCCTGAGATACATTTTCAACTTATTGGCGGCGTCATACCGTCCCTCATCCCTCAGTTTCTCAACGCGGGAGTTGGCGTAGGCGATGAAACCGAAACCTTCCAGTTCCTCTCCAGCCCCTCTCCAACTATCCCCAGGAGGAGAGAGGGTTATGATTGCCGTCTGCATGTTCTTTTTTCTGTTGTTATCCACTTTTATTTCAATTTTACCTTGTCTGTCAGCCGCCAAAATAGATTACCCTGCCATTCGGCCTGCCTCCCAAGAAATCAAAGATGTTCGGCTCGTCAAAATAGATGCCCATGTCGGCGTAATAGGCTTCCTCAGGGTCTTCAGGCACGGTGTAGAGGTCTTCATAAAGACTGATCCGCTTGCCAAAGGTGGTGGTGAAATAAGTAAGCTTTGCCGCATCCTGTTCTTTCTTCACGATGTCGTTCCAATTGGCTTCACCGTTCCATATCGGCAGGGCTTCCTCGTTGAGCCATACGGCAGAACCGCTTATGTATGTTTTGTTATTATAGGTAACAAGCTGGACGGCAAGATAATGGCTGGGCACGTCTTTGGGAACGGGTGTCGGGAAAATTACATTCTGGAACACACGACCGTCCCTATGGCGCAAGGTAAGCACATTTTCATTGTTTCGTTCTATGACCGTATAAGTGTCCAACTGTTCGGCATGGATAGCATCAAGTATTTCTGCCGCTTCCATCAGCAAAGCCTTTTCCTCCGCTTCCACAAAAGAAGTTTCATAACGGAACTGTTTGGCAATGGTAACCGCCAAGGAATCACCGCGCTTGTCACGCCAGTTGAAGGCAAGGTCTGCCCACAGCATTTGCCGGGCGGTCTGCCAGTCTCCCGTAAGCCTGCGGAACATCATTTCCCTGAAACGCAAGTCTGGGAAGATGCGCCACATCACTTGGTCTTCCTGTGGAAACCATGTCAGCATTTCGCCCAAACAGGAGAAATCGCCTGACAGTACACATGCCGTCATCCACCCACGAAGGGCACTGCAAGGAGCTTTTGTCACAGCCTCAGATACGAACCTGTCCACTTGGGAGGTGGCTTCCGCGCTCATGTCCAAACTCTCGCACCAGCTGGACACCACATTGCCCACGCTGCGGTACCTGTACTCGTAAACGCCGTCAAGCCCGATAGAAACGGTGTTCTCCGTATAGAGCAGCAAGGAAAGAATAAGCTGCTCGTCGAATGCCGACGCTTCTTGTTCTAACAAACGGTGCAGCCTGACGTAGATTTCATAAAAGAAAGCCACATCGCCATCAACGTTCATGGACGGATGGTGAAGGCGTTTCCATTCGGAGGAGAATTGGACAAATGTAAACATTTTATTTTAGGTAACAAGTTGACTAGTTAACAAGGTTTTAGATGCCATTAGTGAAACTATTCAGAACCTTGTTGCCTTGTCAACTGATACCTTGTCAACTTCAATTGTGCAACCACACCGTCCGCAGATACCTGCGCCATACGGCAAGATGGTTGGTGGTATTGATTTCCTTGCAGATGCGGACACAGGTTTTTATCAATTGGTCCTTTGCCGCCTCTTTTTCTTGCGCTGACGATTGGATGGCAAATACGTTCAGCAACTCTTCGCCGACCTTAAAATTCGATACTGCTTTTACGGCTGAATCAGGTTCCGTCAATACCTTATATAAAGTAGGCGCGTAATTACGGAAAGACTCGATGAGCTTTTCCGTTTCTGTAAGGGTAACCTCGTTACGGACTTTCTGCACCTTACCGGAAACCAACTTCTCGTTGGCTTTTCCTGCCGTGAGGAAATATCCGCAGAGAAAATCGTCCCAGTTGGCGAAGAAAACGAGGTTTCCCATCTCTTCCCTCATGCCGATATGGGCATAATACGCAGTGTTGGTTTTTCCGTCCTCCTGTCGGCTGGGGTAATAAACCTCTTCGGTGATGTCCACCTTGCGGATGATTTCCGTAAAATCCTTATGTTGCAACTCTACCTCATTCTTGTCTTCTTCCATCTCTATTCCGGATGTGGGCGTAAGGAACGGGCGGAAGGTAATCCGCGGCCAGTTTTCCTTCACATATCCGGGCGTGTCATGCTCGTAGCGGGCAAGGTTTATCAAGAGTTCGGCTTCTTTGGTGGTCAGTTTGGCAAGACGGTCAGCCAAAGCCTTCTCCCCTTGCTTCTGAAGATACTTGCAAAGAGCCTCCAACGACAGGTCGGCGGCAAGATGCTCCATCAGCTCATACAGCATGGGCTGTGTGCGTTCTCTGTAGCCACAGCCTTGCAGAATGCCGACAAGCAGGTCAACAGCCCGCCCTTTCTCCGTACCGATGGACAATCGGTCACCCTCGGCATTGTGAAGGCGGACGACATGGAGGTCGGAAGCATTTGGGTAGGTGACGGTCAGCCAACTGCCCGGCATTATGCCCTGAACACGGAACACCAGTCCTTTTTTCTTGTGGAAGCGGCAGATGTATCCTTCACACCCGGCAAGTGGGCCATCAACCACACGGACTATCTCGTTCGGCTCGTCCGTTTTCGCATTGAATGCATAATCCGTATAAGAACGCTCCAACACTATCACCTTGTCGGCATAGTTCTCGTTGTAGTCGCGGAAAGCACGAATTTGGGATTCGGGTATGATGCAAGCGACAGCTTTCTCGTCCGGCGTGCGCTTTCGGTTGTACCAAATATAAGCACCGGAATCGTTGTCACGGAGAAACTCAGCCAACGCGCCTTGGGTGGCAAGCACAAACACATAGCCGTCGAAAAAGGGCTGTCGCTGCTCGTTGTCACCACGGCGCACATAGACCTTGGTATGCGTAGGACAATAGACTTCCAATATATTCCGTATCTTGCCCTTTTCGCGCTCGATGAGTGCACACAGTTCCGTTTCATGTCCGGGTTTGGTGCAAACAAGAAACCAATGGTAATCGACTGTGTTGAGTTTGTCGGACAACATGATGGATTTACGATTTGCAAAGTACTATTTACGGTGGTTTATCCCATTTACAACACACCAAATCGTAAATTGTAAATAGACGAATTGTAAATGAACAAGGCGTTCCTTACGCTACCCCCATGACAATCGCATGATGGCTGACTGATACCTCTCCGAATTTGAATCACCACGCTTTGCAAACATTTTTAGGACGTTCTTAGGCGTTGTTTACAGTATTCTTTAGGTTTAGCGGCAGCATTCCGGAGTAAAAACTCAGCAACAATGGCCTGCCGTTGTTATGTGACGAGAAGAACAAAGCGCAATGCGCTTTAACATTTTTGTTCCCATATCACAAATCTTTAGTTTTCAATCAATTAAGTATCTTATAGTTCGCCGCTTTACCATAGTTTTATATTATGAAACGGCAGGTTTTTATAATACACTGATATTCAGCGGATATCAAGCCTTGGTTTTCTTAATTAGTCGAACAAATGCAGCTTTTGGAAAATTTTAATCACTAATCTTGAAAAAAATTAGGCCGTAAATTCCTTAGTATTAAATCTTTTTATTACATTTGCAACGTGTTTTGCCGCTTCATAATATACAGTGGCAGGTTTTGTCGAACAGATTCCAGTCGTTTTATTTGCGAAAAATCTTGCCAATCAGTTGACGGTTGGCTTTCACAACACCCTCCGTGTCAATGGACGAAAGGTAGATTTGCGTGGTTTTTAAACTTTCATGCCCCAAACCCTTACTAACGATGGACAGGCTGACTCCCATGTCCCGCATCGTGCTTGCCCAGCAATGCCTTCCTACATACGTTGTGAGCGGAACCTGCAGCCCCACCATGTCGCCGATTCTCTTCAGCAGACGGTTCACCTTATGTTCCATCCGCTCATATTGCCGGCGTTCCGTGCCGTCCTGCTTGGTGATGATAGGCAGCAGATAAGGACTACCGACAGTCAGGTGGGCGTAGGTGTCCACAATCTCCTGCATGACCGGTTCCCATCCGATGGAAATGCTCTGCCCTGTCTTCTTGCGGCTGTATTGCAGCAGCCCGTTCTTGATGTCATTCTTCTTCAGATACGCCATGTCTACGAACGAGATGCCTTGCAGGTAGATGCAGAGCATGAATAGGTCACGGGCAAAGGAAAGGTCGGAACCGTCCGGCAAGTTGAGCCTTCTGATGGCCCGTATGGTATCTAACGGGAGGGCGCGTTTCACGGTAGAGGCAAAGCCCGTGAAGACATGGCGGAAGATGTCCTTGTCGGTTGCCAGCCCCTTTTCCACCGCCTTGCGGTAAAGGGTGCGCAAGGTGCGCAGGTAGCACGATGATGAATTTCGCTTCACGCCCTGTTCTTTCAGCCATGCCTCATATTGGTTCATCAGTTCCGCGTCCAATGCGTCTATGGCGATGTCCTCGCCGTTACGGAAACGAGAGAAGCTCGCCAAGGCATCACGATAGGTCTTGGCTGTACCCAGCCTGCCGATGCGGAGCTTTTTCGCCACCATGCCGTGGATAAAGCCGAACCACGTTGGGCAAGGCGGGAGCAGCCGGAATGCCGATACGATGTCGTCCGCCGTATATTCCACCATTGCCTGCTCCTTTTCCGTAATCAATGAAGTGATTTGTTTGCAGTCCCACCGTACCTTGGAGGCAATCAGTTGCAGTTCCGCCTGCCGTTCCGGTGTGCCAATGATGCGTATGAACGAAGTCCGCCCGTCCCATTCTTCGGGCATGATACGGTAATCGGTATAAACAGCTCTCGTGCTTCTGCGGTGAGTCACTTGGAAATACATAGTGCCCGGCTTGCCTTCAGCGGTAGAAGGGCGGAATTTTAGTTTGAATGTTGCCATGATGTCTGATTTTAAATTTGTAGTCCAAATGAAAATATACAGAAGCGGTCGTTATTTAGCATTTTGTCCTGAATAGTTTGTCTGTGTAATGCCGGGCATTATTCGGTTGCCTATTTCCTTCTTTCCAGTTTCAAGGCTCGAACAGCAAGGCTAACTCGACCCTCCTGCGCCGCTCAATGCCGGGAATGACCTTTCCTTTCCATTTTCGAAAAGACACGTATTCTTTGAAAATATCCCGGTCTCCACGTTCTAATTTGCATCTGTATGAAATATGTGGAAACGCGGGATTTTGAAAAAGTGGATGAGGTGAAGCACGACGTATTGGCTCTTTACCGCAATGCCATCCGCAAATATGCTGACAATCAAGAAACGAAAGTCGCCGCCATTTTTGAAGAGATTCCGGGGCAATTGCAGAAGCATGAAAAGAAGTTTGTCTTGTCCGCATTGCATAGTGAAGCCCGTATGCGTGTTTCTTGGTTAGTTTAACTGATAATGCAGAGATAACAAAACCATCTGAAAGTTCCAAGAAACGGCTAACAAAAAAGTAACATAAAAAACAAAACACCTACGGCGTAATGAAAGCCAACCGGAAAATGATTGACAAGATTTGGGGAAAATAAAAGCCTGTTCCGAATTTATCATGCGAACCATCAAGCCAAGAAAAACTTTTGTAGAAATTCAAAACAGTTTCTAAATTTTTTTCTTATCTTTGCAACGAAATCACCGCTTCATACATACAAACCATAGCGAAGCAGCAAGATTGGATCAAGTTAACAAACTGAATATTAAAACCTTGTGATATGGAAGCAATATACTTGAAGCACATGATGCTTTATTCTTCTTGTCACATAAAAACGGTAGACCATTGCTGCTGAGTTTCGTCCAGAATCCTACCGCTACACCTGGAAAAAGGTACTTCAGAACTTTCATGCAATTGTCATGAAGGGAACATGGGAAATACATTTAAATGAAGCATACAAATGATCGACAAACTCAATCATTTGGATTACTGCTGGTACGTTGTGCGCACCCGGCCTCGCCAGGAAAAAAAGTTTGTAAAACTTTTAGAACAATATAAGGCGAAGTCTAAAAACATTCTCGAAGTCTATGCACCTACCCATACCACAGTCACAGTCCGTGGTGACAATGGCGACAAGCAGGCACCCTTGTTTGTGGGAATTGTATTTGTACTTGCTACCCAAAAATCGTTGATAGACTTTATGGAAGAACACGCTATGGAGGGCGTTGTGCAGTACGAGCGCAAAACAGAGAAAGGAGAAAAGACACGCATGCGTGTTATCCCTGAAGAACAAATGCGCGCTTTCCGGGATTTCAACGAAAACTACGCAGAACAGATGATTATCCTTGAACGACCATACACCGACTATGCATTCAATCCCAAGACAGGTAACCCCAACGAAATTGTGCGCGTCATAGACGGTCCGCTAAAAGGCCGGGAAGGATATATCGCCCGCTTCCGCAGAGATAAACGGCTGGTGTTCCAAATGCGGGGACTAAAGAAAGACAGTTACCTCACCGTTTCCCTTCCCAACATCTGGAACTTCCACGTAGTCCGCCTGCACAATGCCGAAGGCGACCGTTTGTCCATCGGTACCGAAAAAGGACGTGCCATCGACCTGCTCATCGGTATCCTGCAAGCCTGCGGCTATGGCGAACAGACACTCCCCTTACTCTACGAAATCATAGACAACCTGACGGTCAGACCCTCATTGGTTTCCCTTTGCCAAGACCTTCATAAAAAAGGCAACACAGCCTTAAGCATGCGACTGGCACAAATAAACGGCAATGAGGCAGAACTCATCCTGAATCTCGTGCGCTACGAGCATGACAATCCCGGCTATGTAAGGCAAAACTGGCAGAAGCTCGTTCTCCGTCCGTACCTCACTCCGACAGCAGGTATAACATTGGAAGACAGCCAAGACGAGACAAAGCTTCAGCATACACACTTTACGGAAATCATCCGTAAAATAGAAATAACAGAAGAAGCTTACTACCCCAGCAAGAAAAAAAACGAAAGCATTACCACGACTTATTATGCGCACATCGGCATCCTGAAGGATAAGGAAAAAGACGAATATACATTCTTCGCCAACTGGGACGAATTCCTCGGCGAATACTTCCTGACGGCAGAAAAAGCCAACGAAAAGCTGGTTAGCGGAACCATCCGAACTGCTCACGGGAACAATACGGACAACGGAAAGCAAGAAAAGCTCATCGAGTCTTTCCGCAACTACGCCCCTTCCCTCTATAAGGTATTGACGGATACGTCTTCGGCAGTAAAAGCCATACAAAGGCTTGCAGTCGGTACAGACACCTTGAATGTGATGGCAATAACGACCACCGACCCCGAGAAAGGTAAAAACGAATTGATAAAGACATGCACCGATATCTGCCAGGAGATAAACACCACCACACACCTTGCTATATGGCGCAGGTACTTGCAGACGGTATGGCTGCATCAATAAACCGTCGGAGAAATCAAGAAAAAATAGAGAATAATCTGAAAGCCTGTTTTAAGAGACTGTGTCTTGAATTTATCGCGTGCTGATCCGGGACCTCATAACTGCGTTGCTTGTAAGATTATTAATCTTCACGCCGAAAGATTATTAATCTTCAAGCTGTAAGATTAATAATCTTACAAACGATGCAGCTATATTGCGGAGAGAACAAAGCTTGCTTGACATGCCGGATATGTAAGCCAGCATAATTGAAGAAGCGGATTTGCAACCCAGTGTAACACCGGCTGTGTGTATTCCATAAAATGCACATTCACACACGGTTCAAAGTATAACTATTTATTTTATTCATGGAAAACACTTCTGCAAACAACAAGCGCATAGCCAAGAACACGCTGTTGCTGTACTTCCGCATGCTTTTCATGATGGCAGTCAGTCTCTACACTTCACGTGTGGTACTGAACGCTTTGGGAGTGGAAGATTTCGGTATTTACAATGTGGTCGGTGGAGTGGTGGCAATGTTTTCCATGCTGTCCGGTTCATTGTCGGCTGCCATTACCCGATTTATAACCTACGAATTGGGAACAGGCAACAAGGAAAATCTGAAAAAGATATTCTCCTCATCCGTTACCATCCAGATAGGTTTGGCTGTGCTGATTATCCTGCTTACCGAAGCGATAGGTGTATGGTTCCTGAATGTGAAGATGAATATTCCTGATGGAAGAATAGTTGCCGCTAACTGGGTATTCCAGTTTTCAATATTGACGTTTGCCATAAACCTGATTAGTGTTCCATACAATGCGAGTATCATTGCCCATGAACGGATGTCCGCCTTTGCCTACATCAGCATCTTGGAAGCCATAGGAAAACTGACGATTGCTTTCCTGATTGTAATTTCACCTATGGACAAGTTGATATTCTATGCTATCCTGATGTGTACGGTAGCTTTGATTGTTCGTTTTACATACGGAGCTTATTGCAAAAGGCATTTTGAGGAATGCACCTATCACTTCATCTTCAACAAGGAATTATTGAAACGGATGTTCGGTTTTGCCGGATGGAATTTTATCGGAGCCACATCTGCTGTTTTGAGAGACCAGGGAGGAAACATTGTCATAAATCTTTTCTGTGGACCTGCTGTGAATGCGGCACGCGGTATAGCGTTTCAGGTAAATACTGCGGTTTATGGATTCGTGTCCAACTTCATGACAGCCTTGAATCCACAGATAACCAAGTCATACGCCGCTGGTGACAGAGATTACATGATGACTTTAATCTATCAGGGTGCCCGGCTTTCGTTCTATATGCTGTTGTTGCTGTCGCTTCCTGTATTGGTAAATACACATTATATATTGAGTCTTTGGCTGAAAATCGTTCCCGACCATGCCGTATTGTTCATGCAATTGGTCTTGGTGTTTGCCATGAGCGAATCTATATCCAACCCGTTGATAACCGCCATGCTCGCCACAGGAAAGATACGCAACTACCAGCTTGTGGTGGGCGGGCTGCAAATGATGAACCTGCCTGTGTCTTACCTGCTTCTTCGCATGGGGATGTTCCCTGAAGTGGTGATTGTGGTAGCCATTGCCATTTCACAATGCTGTCTTGCCGCACGTCTTGTCATGCTGCGCGGCATGATTGGGCTGTCCGTCCGGAAATACATGAAGAAAGTGTACATAAACGTTTTTGTTGTGACGGTCATAGCCGCTATACTTCCCTTTCTGCTGTCCATGAAACTGGAAGAGTCTTTCCTGAACTTTGTCCTGTTATGTTTTGTGGCTCTTATTTGTACGGGAGTGACTATTTATTACGTAGGTTGCGACAAGACCGAACGACAATTCGTATTAAGCAAATTGCATACAATCAAAAATAAACTGAATAAAAAATGATTCAGATAACAGACAAATCACAGTGTTGCGGCTGTACAGCCTGTGCCAGCATCTGCGCCCACGATGCCATCACGATGCAGCCCGACGTTATGGGGTTTCTTTATCCGGTAGTGGATAAGGACAAATGCGTTGACTGCGGACTGTGCGAGAAGGTTTGTGCTTTCAATGACCACTACGACACAAGTCTGAACCTTCCCAAGCCTGATGCCTACGCAGCACGCCATAAGGACATGCACGAGGTGGAGACGAGCCGCAGCGGCGCGGCCTTCATCGCCATATCCGATTATGTATTGGAGAATGGTGGTGTGGTTTATGGAGCTGGTTATGCGAACCATTTCCGTGTGGTACATAAACGTGCCACGACGAAGGAGGAACGTGATGAGTTCAAGGGCAGCAAATATGTACAAAGCGACTTGGACCATGTGTTCCGGCAAGTGAAGAAAGACTTGAAAGACGGTCTGACCGTATTGTTTTCAGGAACACCATGTCAAACAGCAGGCTTGAATTCCTATATCGGAAAGAAGCTGCGTGCGAACTTGATACTTGCAGACATTGTATGTCATGGAGTACCGGGACCGTATTTGTGGCGCGACTACATCGCTTACCTTGAAAAGAAACAAGGAGACAAAATCTGTTGGGTGAACTTCCGTGACAAACAGGAGTATGGTTGGAAAGCACATCATGAAACGTTTAAATTTGTTAAGGGGGGGGGGTAAAATGAGCTTTACATATTTGTTCTATCAACACATTATGTTCCGCCATTCATGCGGAAAGTGTCATTTTGCCAACACAAAGCGTCCGAGCGACATAACGATAGCCGACTATTGGGGCTGGGAGAAGACCGACCCGGACATTAATAAAGACGATAAAGGCGTATCCCTGATATTAGTGAACACAGAGAAAGGGCGCAAATTGTTTGATGCCGTAAAAGACCGCATGACGGTTATTCCGGCTAAGTTGGAGGACTGCCTGCAGCCTAATTTGCAGCATCCGTCTGTCATCCATCCGAAGCGAATGAAATTTGAACAGGATTACCAATGCAAGGGATTTGAATACGTGATGAAAAAATATGGTGATATGGGGTGGAGACATAAGGTTGGAAAAATGAAAGGAAAAATGAGACGGATTGTTAAAAAACTGATTGGCAAGTAATAATGTCATTAAACGTTTGCATGTTGTGAATAAAAACATTACCTTTGTTCAAAAGGTAAGTGCAATATAATACTAAGCGAAAAGCATCATGAACGAATACAAAAGTCATCAAGATAAAAACAAGGTTGCCCATGAAGCATGGGTAGCCTATAACACCCATCATACCGATAGGGGGAAGATGTCTGTGCTCGACAGCACCTTGATGGATGAATTGCTGCATCAAAGCGATGAAATAAAACTTTTAATTATCAATAAGCTTTCCGAAAGTCTGATAAAGCAGAAAGATGCGGAAAAAACTGAAAGTACAGTCGAGTTATCCGATAAACGCAAAGAGATAGAAGCCAAGTTGGATGAGCTTCATGTGACAGGCAGCTTGCGCCGCTTATTCGGGGCATCTCCTCTCATAGATGAAGATGATGATTGGAAGAAAGAGAAAGAAGCTTATTTGACGGCAAAATACGGGATGTGAAATGAGACTGTTTTTGGATACGAATGTAGTGGTAGATTCAGTGAAATTCCGTGAGCCATACGTGTATGCGATAGTCCCGATATTTCAAATGGGGCAAGCCGGAATCCATCAACTGATTATTTCCGACTTGACTTTTGCCAACGTAGCCTATCTGTCAAAAAAAGGATTATCACTTTTCGAATGGTATGACCTTCTTTGTGAATTGCGTTCGAATGTTCAGATTGTGCCTATTAGAGAAACCAGCATTGATGCAGCTTTAAAATTGAGAAGCAAAGACTTTGAAGACGCATTGCAATATTTTTCAGCCAAAGAAGCAAGAGTGGATTGTATCATTACCCGTAATAAAAAAGATTTTAATTTTTCAGACATTCCCGTACTAGAACCCATCGAGTTTATAGCAGAATAATTCACAGCAACTTATTTTTTACTAGGGAGACAGCCGTATGAGCGCATACGGTTGCCTGCTACTTAATTGCATTTACTGAATATGAGAATTGGAATTTTAACGTTTCATTGTGCCCATAATTATGGTGCAGTGCTTCAATGCTATGCCCTACAAGAAACATTAAAAGCCATGGGGCATAACGTGAAAGTAATCGATTATCGACCAGATTTTTTATTGAACCCTTATAAAATATGGAATATTAATCGAAATAAGGATTATAATTCGTTCTTTAAAAGACTGATATTGGAATATTTAACGTTGTATAGAAGGTCGGTCAGATACAAGGCTTTTGATTCTTTCATAAAAACAAGGCTCAATTTGACTAAAGAACAGACTATACCGTCTTCATTTGATGCCTATATCATGGGAAGTGATCAGATTTGGAATCCTCAGATAACAAAAGGTTTTCATAAGCCCTATTTTGGCTATTTTGATTTTTCAAAAGAAAACAGGAAATACATCGCTTATGCGGCAAGTATGGAAGCTTCCTCTTTAACCCAAGAGGAGAAAGCGTTTTATAAGAAAGCATTGGATAATTTTATTCAAGTTTCGCAAGTTAATAGATAACCTTCTTCTTGGGATATAAAAGAGGCACAGGGATTTACGCATATCGCAGAAAATGAGTAATTTTATAGTTGCAAATCAAAACATTACTCAGCCCTATGCCCTTGCACAAAGTTACAGACTTTCTTTCAGAAATCAGCGCATTTTTT